>CAYMGA010000031.1:0-10731 GCA_964389865.1 uncultured Nitratifractor sp. | reverse complement strand
CGGAAATTATGTGTGGTTTGACAAAAATGGAAATGGTATTCAAGATCCAAATGAAGATCCAATACCTAATGTAAAGATATATTTATATGATAGAGATACTTTAATAGGAACTGCAACTACTGATAGTAATGGTATATACTATTTTGGTGGTAAAGATAATTTAAATTTGGATGCAAACAAATCAATTGAACCATATAAAGAGTATCAATTAAGAGTTGACTTAAATGATAATGCTTTAGATAAAAAAGGTATTACTATTAAAGATAAAAATAGTAACAACGAAGATCAAAGAGACAGTGATGCTGATGACACTTTAAATTCAGGTTATGCTACGGTTGTATTCAAGACTGGCAACTTTGGGGATAACAATTACAGCTTTGACTTTGGGTTTAGAAATGCCTGTATTGGTAATTTAGTTTGGTTAGATGAAAATAAAGATGGATTAGTAAATAATAATGAAAAAGGTATTGAAGGTGTTAATGTATATCTTTTGGATAAAGATGGAAATGTAATTAAAACACAAAAGACAGATACTAATGGGCAATATCATTTCTGTGAATTAAAACCTGGTAACTACAAAGTAAAAATAGATGTTCCAAGTGGATATACGGTTACAAAGCAAGCATCTCAAGATGGTAAGGATAACGATAGCGATATAAATGTTGATACTAATACCACAAATACTATAACTCTTAAAAGTGGAGAAGATGATACTACTTGGGATGCAGGAATATATCGTTCCAAAGTGATTGGTTCTGGTGGTAATAATAAAATATGTATAGGTGATTTTGTATGGTATGACTCTAATATAAATGGTGTTCAAGATGATGATGAATTAGGTGTTCGAGATGTAGTTGTTGATCTGTTTGATGAAAATGGAAATAAAATAAGAACAACAAAAACAGATAAGAATGGAAAATATAAATTTTGTAACATTGAACCAAACAAAGATTATAAAATCAAAATACATGTTCCAAAAACCTATAATATTACTTTAAAAGATAAAGGAAGTGATGACAATAAAGATTCAGATAGTGATATCAATGGATATATAATAGTAAATAAACCATCTTCAGATAGTAGTATGTCATACGATGCAGGTATATATTGCTCATGTGATAATCCTAAAAAATCAGGAGGTTCATCTTTTAACATAATAGGATTTTTATCTTTAATTATTATAACTCTTGGATTGTCTCTTAAATATAAAGAAAATTAAAAAGGTGAATTTCACCTTTTGATACTACAGTTTTTCTTTTAACATTAATTATCAATTTTTATATACAAAAGTGTAATTAAATTTATTTTTTATTCTAAATATTAAATATTTTTAAAAAAATAAAAATTATGTTATTTTTTATAAAAAAAGTTAAAATTCTGATATAATTACAAAGGGATTTATTATATTATTTTATATTTAAAGAGGATTGTGAATGATAAGTGGTGATAGTAATTATAAAAATATACTATATCTTTGGAAATATTTTGGGAGGCGAAGAAGGTTTCAACTATCATTACTTTTTTTATTGATGGTTTTATCTATTTTTGCAGATATTATTAGTGTTGGATCAATTATACCATTTTTAAGTGCACTAACTAATCCTGATATATTGATGAATCAAAAATGGTTTCAACCAATAATTGAATTTTTAAACATTAAATCATCTAATGATTTAATGTTCCCTTTAACTATTGGTTTTGTAGGTGCTTCTGTTATTGCATCGCTAATAAAAATTGTATTATTGTGGTTTAATAACAAGCTAAGTGGAGATATTGGTATTGAACTTGAAACCGAAGTTTATGATAAAATACTTCATCAACCCTATGAATATCATATATCAAATAATAGTAGTCAGTTAATTAGTTTAATTACTAAAAAGATTGCACGAACTGTGTATGCTGCAGTAACTCATGTCTTAATGTTTGTAATTTCTATAATCAATAGTTTAGCAATTATTGCAACTTTAATATTTATTAATCCTATGATTGCATTTCTAACCTTTTTTATTCTTGGTGGTGGATATCTTTTTATTGGGTCATTGGTAAAAAAACAGATAAGCAAAAATGGTGAAATTATCAGTAAGTATGAACCCGAAGGTGTAAAAAGTATTCAAGAAGGACTTGGTGGTATTAGAGAAATTATATTAGAACATAATCAAAATATTTTTCTTAAAAACTACAGAGATATTGCTTATAAGTTAACAATAGCAAATATAAAAAATACTTTTTTAGGAAACTTACCAAAATCTCTGATAGAAGTTTTGAGTATTAGTTTAATTGCTATATTAGCTTACTATATGCAAGTTGTAGAAGGAGAGAAACAGGTTCTGCCTGTTCTGGGTGCTTTGGCTCTTGGTGCTCAAAAACTTTTGCCTTCACTCCAGCAGATATATTTTTCTTGGAGTGTAATTAATGCAACTGCACCTATCATAAATGAGGTTGTTGGACACTTAAAAAGAGATATAAGTAAAGATAAAATTAAAGATAATAAATTAATCGAATTTAATAATAAAATTGATTTAAATAATATTAGTTATAGCTATGATAATGGTAAAAATAAGGTTTTAGATAATATTGATTTATCTATCAAAAAAGGTTCTAAAGTTGGATTTATTGGAAAAACAGGAAGTGGAAAAAGCACACTTATTGATATTATTATGGGTTTGTTAAAACCACAAGCAGGTTCTATAAAGATAGATGAAAAAATAATTGATGAAAATAATATTTATCAGTGGCAAAATAGAATATCGCATGTTCCTCAGGTTATATTTTTAAGTGATGCCACAATTGCAGAGAATATTGCTTTTGGAGTTCCTAAAGATCAAATAGATATGGATAGGGTTTTAGATGCATCAAAAAAAGCTTCATTAGATATTTTTATACAAGATTTACCTTTAAAGTATGAAACAATGGTTGGGGAAAGAGGTGTTCAGCTTTCTGGTGGTCAAAGACAAAGAATAGGAATAGCAAGAGCTTTATATAAAAAAGCAGATGTAATAGTTTTTGATGAAGCAACTAGTGCTTTAGATGATTCTACAGAAAAAAGTGTTATGGAAGCTATTAATAATTTAAGTGATGACTTAACTATTTTGATGATTGCTCATAGACTTTCAACCCTTAAAGAGTGTAATGTAATATATAAACTTGACAAAGGGAAAATAGTTTTAAGTGGCAAATATGAAGATGTGATTAGTATATAAAAGGGATTTGAATGAATAATAGAGAAAAAATTTCTATAATTATGCCAGCATACAATGCTCAAAAGTATATCAAAGAGGCTATTGATTGTATATTAAGTCAAACCTATGATAATATCGAATTAATTATTGCTGATGATGGTTCTACTGATAATACAAAAAGTATTATAAACTCTTATAATGATAAAAGAATAGTTTGTTCACATAATGATAGCAATCAAGGTATAACGGCAACAGTTAATAGATTAATAAAGTTGGCAACAGGAGATTATATAACTATTCATGCTGCTGATGACATTAGTGTAAATAATAGATTTGAGCTGTTAATTAATAAATTTAAGAGTGATAGCAATTTAGGAATGGTTGGTTCATGGGCAGAGATAGTAGCAGAAAACGGCGATTTTATCGATTTTGATAAAAGAGTTGAAACCGATGATGAGATAAAAAAAGAGTTAAAAAATAAAAGTGCATTTTGTGGTGCAACAGTAATGGTAACAAGAGAAGTTATTGAAGATGTAGGAGGATATAGAGACTATTTTGAAAATTTAGGCTATCAAGATTATGATTGGACATATATGATTTCTGATAAATATAAAGTTTATAATATTCAAAAGCCTTTATATAAATATAGACAAGTTCCACATAGTAGAGCACATAGAGTTGATCCCAAAAGAGTCATAAGTGATAAATTAGTTAAATTTTTAGCTAAACAAAGAGAAGAAAATGGTGGAATTGATTGTTTAATGGAGGGTAAAGATTATATTGTTAATGATTATATGAATAAACTATTAACACCATATAATAATGATTCATCATTGATATATAGAGAGTTTGCTGCAGCTTCAATGTATCATAAGATGTATAAAAAAGCTATAGACCTTTCTATTAAAGCTATTATGCAAAAGCCTACAAAAATAGTAAATTGGAGAACACTATTTTATTGTTTAAGGAAAAGTTTATATGAGAGATAAAAAAAAGATTGTATTAATTACAGATTTCTTTCCATATTCAAAGGTTTCAGAAGCTTTTTTGGAAACTGAACTATTATTTTGGGCAGAACAAAAAAATATGCAGTTAGTAATAATGCCTATGCACAAAGATAACTTTGAAAGAGAAATCCCTGATAGCATACAAATAGATAATAGCTTTTTAGAATTTTTGTCTATTTATGAAAAAAAATTAGAAACAAGAAAATATAAATTGTTATATAGTTTATTTGCTTTAAAAAGAGGCTTTTTTTGGAAAGAGTTAATAAAACAGGTTATTAAAAAACCTTATTTATTAAAAGAACTATTATTATCTATTAGAAGATATGAAATATATATAAAATTTTTAAATAAGTATATCCAAGAAAACAGAGTAGATCTATTTTATACCTATTGGTTTACTGAAGTTACATATTCATTACAAAGTTTGAAAAAATTTAATAATTTTAAATTAATAACAAGAGTGCATGGTTTTGATTTATATGAAGATAGAACTTTTAAAAACTATATGCCTCTTAGAAGAAGTTTTTTGCAAAATATTGATTCAATTTTTACTATAACAAGTTCGGCAATAGATTATTTGGTAAAGCACTATGGATTTGATAAAAGTGTAATAGAGTTATCACCTTTAGGAGTTATTGATAGAGGTATAATTACGCCACCAACATCAAGTAAAAATCTTAATATAGTCTCTTGTGCAACAATACTTCCTGTAAAAAGAGTAGATAAGATTATAGAAATATTAGTAGAATTATCCAAAGAACTTAAAGATATTTCAATTAATTGGACACATATTGGTGGTGGTCTCATAGAAGAAGAAATACATAAATTAGCAAGTAATAAATTAAATAATTTACCAAACATCTCTTATAAATTTTTAGGCAATTTGACTAATTTTGAAGTTTATGAATTTTATAGACAAAATAAAATAGATTTTTTTATAAATACTAGCGAATCTGAGGGAGTTCCTGTTTCGATTATGGAGGCTATGAGTTGCCATATTCCAACAGTAGCACCAGATATAGGTGGTATTAGCGATATGGTAAAAAATAGATTTAATGGTTTTTTATTATCGATGGATTTTTCTATTAAAGAGGCAGTAAGCCTATTAAAAAATATTGAGTTTTTTAAATCTGAAAAGACTAGGTGTAATTCTTATATCAGCTTTAAGAATAATTATGATGCTAATATAAATTACAACAGTTTTATTAATAAATTATATCTTTATACTGGGAGGAGAGAATGTTAACAAATAAAGAAAAATATAGAGAGTTTTGTAAAAAAGAGTTAAATATACCAATTTTTTCGAAAGATTGGTGGCTCGATGCTGTTTGTGTGGATGGTGAATGGGATGTTGCTCTTGCAGAAAAAGGTGGAAATATATTTGCTTCAATGCCATACTATATGATAAATAAAGATATGTTTAAAGTCATAGGAATGCCTTCTTTAACACAAACTATGGGGCCTTATATTAAATACCCAGCAGGTCAAAAGAGATATAAGAAAACATTTTGGGAAAAAGAATTAATGTCAAGTTTAATAGAGCAATTACCCTCTTTTGATTCATTTAAACAATCATTTTATCATGAGGTAATAAATTGGCTACCTTTTTATTGGAAAGGATTTTATTCTTCTGTAAGGTATACATATATTATAGATAATCTTGTAAATGAAAAGAATATTTTTCAAACTTTTTCTAAAAATAAAAGAAAAAATATTGAAAAAGCACAAAGAATTGTAGAAGTTAGGTCTGATTTATCAGCAGATGAATTTTATAATTATCATAAAATGACATTAGCGAAAAATGGTGAAAATATATTGTATAGTTATGAAGTATTTAAAAATATATATAATAGTGCTTATAAAAATGGTAGTGCAACAAATTTGTATAGTATAGATAAAAATGGTAATATTCACTCTGCTTTGTTTATAGTTTGGGATAAAAATAGTACATATGCATTAATAAGTAGCTTAGACCCTGATTTTAGACATAGTGGATCTTTATCTTTACTTTTTTATGAAGCTATAAAAATTGCAAGTAAATGTAGTAAAAGATTTGATTTTGAAGGTAGTATGATGGAATATGCAGCAAATTCATATAGACAATTTGGTGGAACATTAAAGCCTTTTTATCAAATAGTGAAAACAAACTCTAAATTGTTGAGTGTAAAAAATATGGTTGAAAATAGAATAGCAAGTTTATGGAGATAATAATGACAAATAAACAGAAGTATAGAGAGTTTTGTAAAAATGAGTTAGATATACCAGTTTTTTCGAAAGATTGGTGGCTTGATGCTGTATCTGTGAATGGCGAGTGGGATGTTGCTCTTGTTGAAAAAGGTGATAAGATAGTTGCTTCAATGCCATATTATTTTACAAAAGAGAATAAAAACATATTAATATCTATGCCTTTTTTAACTCAAACAATGGGACCATATATTAAGTATCCAGAAAATCAAAAACATTATAAAAAACTTTCATGGGAAAAAGAACTTATGAGTAATTTAATAGATCAGTTACCTAGTTTTATTTTTTTTCGTCAAGCATTTCATCATAAAATAACAAATTGGTTGCCTTTTTACTGGAAAGGTTTTTTCTCATCTATAAGGTATACATATATTATAAACAATTTAAAATCAAAAAGAGATGATGAAATCTTAAAAGATTTTACTAATGCTAAAAGAAGAGATATTAAGAAGGCATCTAACATAGTTCAGGTAAAGTTTGATTTATCTTTTGAAGAATTCTATAAACATCATCAAACGAGTTTAGGTAAAAGTGGAGATAAGGTGGCATATAGTTATGAGGTATTTAAAAATATTTATGAAAATTCATATAAAAATAATAGTGGAAAAAGTTTATATTGTATAGATGAAGATGGGAATATACACTCAGCATTATTTATAGTTTGGGATAAAAATAGCACATATGCCTTAGTTACAAGCTTGGATCCAGACTTTAGAAGTAGTGGTTCATTATCTTTACTTTTTTATGAAGCTATTAAACTTGGTAGAGAGCATAGTGAAGTATTTGATTTTGAAGGCAGTATGATAGAGTATGCAGAACATTCATACAGACAGTTTGGTGGTATTCAGACACCATTTATGCAAATATATAAAACAAACTATCCTCTTTCATATAAAGTAAAATATATATTAAGCAGGATTTTAGGGAAATGATAAACATCTATATTCCTAATAATAATATTTATGAGAGACAATATATTATTGATATAATCTTTGGTGAGTTTTTAGGCTTAGATTATGAAGTGGTGATTGATGATAGTGATAGTTGGGTGATGGTGTTAGAAAATGGAAATAGATTAATTGTAAAAGATAATTTTTTTAATAGATACTCTGGTGATTTAGAGTATTTACAAAATCATAATATACCAAAAGAGGTTAAGTTTGTAAAAAGCAAATTTGCAAGTGAAGATGATATTGTTGTTATCTATGGTGATGAGGGAGAAGAGAGAGTGACAGTTGATAGTGATATAGAAAAAGAACCAATCACTAATCACCAATCACTAATCACCAATATCGACATCTTCGCCTCATCCTTTTTTATGCTTACAAGGTGGGAAGAGTATGTAAAAAACAGTCGTGATAAGCATAATAGATTTAGTGCAAAAGATAGCTTGGCTTATGAATTTAATTTTTTACATAGACCTATTGTTAATGAATATGTAGAATATTTATGGAATATGCTAATAGAGCTTGGGATTGAGCAAAAAAGAGAAGATAGAGAGTATAAATTAATTATGACTCACGATGTAGATTTTCCTCTAAGATATTTTTCATTTTCTAAACTTATTGATGAAATAAAAGAGGACTTATTTAAATATAAAAGGTATAAATTTGCTTTGAATAAATTAAAAGAGTATATACTTATTAAATTTAATTTTAGAAAAGATGTTTTTAATACTTTTGATTATATGTTGACAAAAGAAAGAGAAGCGAATATAAATTCATACTATTTTTTTATGGGAGAAGGAACAGATTTTAGATATGATGATAATTATGATATAAATAGTCCATTTATAAAAAATTTAGCTATTAAGATATTAAATTATAATAATACAATTGGAATTCATCCTTCATTTAATACCTATAATAATCCAAAACAATTTACTAAAGAGAAACAAAAGATAGAAGAGGCATTTGATATAAAAATAGAGTGTGGACGACAACACTATTTACGCTTTGAAGTGCCTACAACTTGGCAAATTTGGGAAGATAACAACATGAAATGGGACTCTACTCTATCTTATGCAGACAAAGAGGGCTTTAGGTGTGGAGTTTGTTATGAGTTTAGTGTATTTAATTTCTTAACTCGTAAAAAGCTTAAATTAAAAGAGAAGCCTTTAATTGTGATGGAGGGTAGTTTTTTTAGATACCAATCTAATGTTTCTATGCATGAAGTTGAAGAAGAGATTTATAAATTAATAAATATTGTAAAAAAATATCGTGGTGATTTTGTTTTTCTATGGCACAACAGTGCTTTTACTGAGGAAAATAAAATATTATATGAAAAAATTTTAAAAGGTGCAGTGAAATGAAATTACTTGGTTGGATTAAATATAAATTAGCAACAGCAGTGTCTCAATTTAATAATATAGATTCAAATGCAAACATTAATTCAAATACATACATTTCAGGTTCATCTATATATGGAAATGTTAATATAAGTGAAGGTTGCAAAATTTTTAAATCTCATCTTGAAGGTAAAATTTCAATAGATAAATATACATCTTTATGGGGTCCAAATATAACAATTATAGGTAGAATAGATGGTATATCAATCGGTTCTTATTGTTCAATTGCAAGAGGTGTATCCATGCAAGAAGATGGACATAATCCAAATAGAATAACAACATATTATATAGAACAAAATCTCTTAGGTTTACCTTTGGATAAAAATGCAAATGTTACAAAAGGTAAAATTATAATAGGGAATGATGTTTGGATAGGTTCAGGTGCTCAAATATTATCAGGTGTTCATATTTCAGATGGTGCAATAATAGGTGCAGGAGCAGTTGTAACCAAGGATGTTCCTGCATATGCCATTGCTGTTGGAAATCCAGCCAAAGTAGTTAAGTATAGGTTTAGCAAAGAAGAGATAACTTATCTTTTAAATTTAAAATGGTGGCAATGGTCTAAAGAAAAAATTGAAAAAAATTTAGATTTTTTAATTTCTACTGATAGGAAAATATCTTTATGAACAATGTTTTAATTATATCACCAGAAGAGTGGAATGGACATTTTGTGAGTAAACATCATTATGCAATTACACTTGCAAAAAAAGGAGCAAGAGTATATTTTTTAGATCCACCAAAAAGTGAAATTAATGATATAAAAATTTTAAATACTGATTATGAAAATTTGTATCAAGTGCAATCACCTATTGTTTCAAAAGGTTTACAATATATGCCTAAAATTCTAAGAATTAATTTGCAAAGAAAGTGGTTAGATAAGCTTGAATCTAAAATAGGTTGTGAGATTAATACAGTTTGGTTATTTGAAAATTCAAGATTTTATGATTTGGATTTTGCAAAAGATAGATTAAAAATATATCATCAAGTAGATTTAAATCAGAATTTTCATATAAAAGAGGCTTCTAAAAGTGCTGATATATCTTTTTGCACAACAGATTATATAAAATATGAGATAGAAAAATATAGTAAAAAAGTATATAAAATTCATCATGGTGTAGCTAATGTTGATGCAAAGAAATTAACAGAAAATCAAAATGAATTATTTACTAAGCGTAAAATAAATGTAGCTTACATTGGAAATCTTGATATACCATATTTGGATATAGATATTTTAGGAAGTCTATTTAAAAAATATTCAAATATAACTTTTCATCTTGTAGGAAGTTATAGTGAAAATAAAAATTTATTTAAAAAATATGGTAAATTAGATAATATTGTATGGTGGAAAAAGGTTGAGAGTAATCTTATACCAAGTATATTACAAAAGTCTGATATTTTATTATTGGCTTATAGAGCAAATAATGATTTTGAAAAAAAACAATTGGCAAGTCCACATAAATTAATGGAGTATTTAAGTAGTGGCAAAGTAGTTATGTCAACTTATACAGATGAGTATAAAGATAGGAGAAATTTGCTTGAAATGGTAGATGACCCAAAAGATTATTTAGATAGATTTGAGCAAGTAGTGAATAATTTAGCATTTTATAACTCTTATGAAAAAATGAAAGAGAGAATAGATTTTGCAAAATCACATAGTTATTCAAACCAGTTAGAAAAAATTAATAAATTGGTAAAACAGAATACAAATAAGGTTTTATTATGAAACAGAAGAAAGTAGTTTTATTTTTATATAATCGTCTATTTGACCAAGTAAATCAATCTAATTTTTGGCTTTATATTAAAGAGTATTTAAGAGATAGCAATAGCCCTTATAAATTTTATGTTGTTAGTTTTGAGGATGAGAAATACCCTTTAACAAATGAGCAAAAATTAATGTTGCAAGAGTGGCAAAAGCAAGGTTTAGAGTGGACACCTCTTAAATGGCATCAGGGTA
>CAYMGA010000030.1:0-10800 GCA_964389865.1 uncultured Nitratifractor sp. | reverse complement strand
ACATAAATATCCAAGCACCAACAGAGAATGTTGCCATTCCATCAAGTCCTTGACCACTTGTGCATCCTCTTGCAAGTCTTGTTGCAAAAGCTACAATAGCACCACCAATAAATGCCCACATAAGTCTTTTGCCAACAGAGTAACTCTTTGCTTTGTCAGCTCTAAACATTAATCTTCCAGCAAATAAAGCACTTACAAATCCACCAATAAATATACCAACAGTCTCTAAAACTGTCCAATTTACCAAAGCAGAATCAGAGTGCTTAAAATAACTTGCTACATAGGCATTTGAAAGCCAACTTTTATCTGAATGCACAAGATACTCAGCAGTTAGCCTTGAGAATGTTCCACTTGCTCCAAACCCTTGCGAAGCAATTGCAAAAGTCAAAAAAAGCATTGTTCCCAAAACCACACCACCTAAGTATGGATTCCAGTAATCTTTTTTCATATGAGTTCCTTATAATTTTAAAATACATCATAATCTTACAATAAAATTCATTAATATATCTCTAGTATATAATTTTTCATTATATAAAAAAATTAATAGTGTGAATTTTTGTAATAATTATTTATTGATACTATTATAGTACTTCTCCTTAGCTTTTTGTGCCTCTTTAGAGTTAATATCTCCACACTCTATACACTCCTCTTTTAAAATTCCAATTTTAACTAAGAGTGCATGTAGTGAGCATCCTGCACAAAATCCTAAAACTGTCTCCATCCACATAAATCCAAAACATATCCAAATTAGAGTTATTGGAATATAATAAGATAGGTACTGTTTTGATTCACTTAAAATCTCTTTATGAAATATCATATTTATATAGTGTGCTGGAACTTCTGGATTAAAAAATACTAAACATATTGCAATAAAAGTTGCACCTATTGTCCATGCATATCGTTTTGGCGTTAGTGGTTTCCATACAGGCTCTTTACCTCTTGCTAAAATGGTTGAAATCCAAATAGTAGGAGATAAGTATGATAGATATTTAGACATACTAAATATCATTTCGAAAAAGCCAAAAAGTAATACATATGTTTGTATTGAGTAATCTTTACTTTTTCTAACAACTTCAGCACTATATATAATATGTTCATCAAAATCAGTTTCAAAAGTATCTTTGAGTGTATTTGTATCAACTACCCAACCACCACAAAATACTGCATTATATAGTGTATAAGAGAGAAAAATAGGTATTAAAATTAAAATACCAGCCCTTATTCTAACAGCTGTTTCGTTTATTAAGATTTTATCTGCATTAAAATCTTTAAACCAAAGAGAGAAGATAGATTTTTTCATAATTTACCCTTTATTTAAGTATAGTAAATTATAACATTATATAATTAAATTTTATAAGATAAAATAGTATTAAAATATATAATTTATTAAGTTATTACAATTTGTAATATTTATGAAAACTACGGAAATTACCTTTTTACCTCAATGCCAATGAAATAACTTTTAGCAATGAAATTTATTGATTTCCGTAGTTTTTAGAACTATTTTTTAAATTTAAACCCTCTTTTTATTAACTCTTCTTTTACTCTATTAGCTATATCACCTTGAAATTCTAAATTATTATCTTTTAGAGTACCACCACATCCAAGACTCTTTTTAAGGCTTTTTAGTAAAGATTTAAGTTCATCTTTTGATATAAAAAACTCTTTTACAACTGTTACAACTTTTCCTCTTCTTTTCTCTTTGGCAGTTACTAAAGAGTGTCTATTTGGCTCTTTTAACTCAATATTAGAGACCTTTTTACTCTTTATTTTATTATCACTACTCCAACCATCTTCAAACTTTGCACCCATTTCAAAAAGATTATTCATTACTCAACCTCATAAATTATCTCTTGTTTTCTTTTTGTCTCTATGATTTCTAAAATTTGTAATTGTGGTATCTCTAACCTTATAAGCTCATTAATGCTACTAATACCATTTTTTGCACAAATATTTACTATTAATCCTCTGTAAGCTTTTGCCCAGTGACTTACAACTTTACCATTTTTTAAGAATTTTAAAGTTGTATATTTTCTATTTGGTTTATAAAATTTATCATAATATCCAGCTCTTATATCTAAAATATCCTCATCTTTTAAGTATTCATCTAGTAAATCTTTTAATAAACTATTATAAACTTTATCTGTTTTAATACCATTTAGAGTAGTTCCTTGCTTAAGTTTATAATTTGGTATTTTATCATTTGCTCTTAAAACTCCAAATAGGTTAGAAAATAGTATTACATTCTCATCTATATATTTTTGCTCTATATCGTTTAAGGAGTTATAATTTAAATAATCAAATGCAACGCCACTATATCTTTGAATCGCTTTTTTTGTAGGCTCTTTTAATAGATTTACTATATATTTTTCTATTTCAGACTCTTTTTTTATTCCTAAAAAATTTTTTAACTCTTGTGTAGTGCTACTAATTATAATATCTTGATAAGAGTTTATAAGTTTTAATCTTGTATCTTTTAACTCTTTAAATAGTAAATTATCTAAATTTAAACAATCTTCTCCACCTTCAGTTTTTGTCTCACTTGGAGCTAATAGTATCTTCATTTTATCCTCTTATAATTGCATTTGATAATAGTTTATAATTTCTATTTTTTACCTCTATTGCTTCTGATTTTGAGCTAAAGTAACCCACTATAATATTTCCATTTCCATCTAAAGATGCATTTAATCCACTAAGTTGTAGTTTAGTTAAAAGATTATTTGGCTCTTTAGATGGAATCATTAAATAGTAACCATTTGTCGCACTATTTAAGTTACTATTATCTGCTTTTACAAATGGGTTTTGATTTTGATTATAACTACTATTTTGCATACTATTTGTCTCTACATTATAAGGTTTTATTTGATTTACTTGCTCCATATGAGTATTTGTTGGTTTTTTGTATGCAATATACTCTTGTTTAGGTTTTGGTCTGCAGAAATTATAGTATCTTCTAGCACCAATATAGTGACTTCTATAATATCTACTATTTAAAGAACTTATAACAACTCTTTTTTTAGAACTACTTGCATGTTGAAACTTGCCATTACCTATATATATACCAACATGTGTAGCAACTCCAGGGCGTCTTTTTGATGTTGCAAAAAAGACTAAATCACCTTTTTGGAGTTCATTTATACTAACAGGTGTTCCCTTATGAAACTGATCATTTGCAACCCTTGGTATTTCGATACCCATACTACCTAATGTATAATATGTTAATCCAGAACAATCATATTTACCATCATTTTCTGCACCCCATACATATCTGTGTCCAATAGTCTCTCTATTTAATTTTTTAATAGCTTTTATGGATGGTTTGAACCTTACTTTTGGTTTATGTATAGAGTAATCATATTTAGATGCACAACCTGATAAAAGTAGCAATATTGGTATTAAAATTAATTTAATCATTTAATATATCATTCATCCTTTTTGTATCTTCATTTTCATTTGGGTCTTTAATAGGTTTTTTCATTTCATAAATTAAAGAACCAATAAGAGTTATAGCTATTAATGCAATAGCTATATGTAAAACATAATTTCTTGGGTCTAATAGTAAATTTAAAGTTGAATCCATAATTTTACCTTTTAAATAATAAGCATTGCATCTCCGTAACTATAAAAACGGTATCTCTTTTCTATAGCTTCATTATACAATTTTAAAGTTTTATCTCTGCCTAAAAAGGCACTTACAAGCATAATTAATGTGCTTTTTGGCAGATGAAAGTTAGTTAATAGGTAATCTACCCTAATAGGTTTATTTAAAGGATTTAAAAATAGGTCACACTCTCCACTTGGCTTTTTAACTCTAGCATAATACTCTATTGTTCTAGTGCTTGTTGTTCCAACTGCTAATATTTTTTTATTACTATTAATGACATCTTGGGCATCTTTTGGAATAGAATAAACTTCAGAGTGCATAGGGTGTTCTAAAATATTCTCTGTATCTACAGGTTTAAATGTCCCAGCACCTACATGCAGTGTTAAATAGTATGTATTAAATTTCTCTTTAAGACTATTTAAAAGCTTTGGCGTAAAGTGTAAAGATGCAGTAGGTGCTGCTACTGAACCAGCATTTTTAGCAAATAGTGTTTGGTAATCTATCTCATCAGATTTTTTATCTTCCCTATTCATATATGGGGGTAGGGGAATATGCCCAATCTCTTCTAAAATATCTACTAATTCTTTAAAGTTTAACTCTCTACTATTTTGATAAAACTTCACAACTCTACTACCGTCTATATTTAACTCTTTTACAATTGCATTAAGATTTTTATCAAACTCTATTTTTGTATCTTTTTTAACCCTACCTTTTATCATAACTAAAAAATTATTATTAGTTAATGGTTTAATTACAAGTAACTCAATAGCTCCACCACTACTTTTTTTACCAAATACTCTAGCTTTAATAACCTTTGTATCATTTAAAAAAATTGCACTATTTTTTGGAATAAAATTTAAAATATCTTTAAAAGTTGTATGAATTACTCTTTGTTCATCTCTTATATATACTAATAGTCTTGCACTATCAGCAGGAGTTGCTGGAGTGGTTGCTATTAACTCTTTTGGTAAAGTGTAATCATAAGAGCTAGTTTTACTATCTTGACTATTCATTGCTTATCTGTTTTAAATTTTTATTCTCTTTATCTTCACTATCTTCTTCGTTATCGTCATCTTCTTTATATGGGTTAATAACTTTTGCTACAATTATAGATACACCATAAAGAATTATAAGTGGTGCAGCCATTAAAAGTTGTGTTATAACATCAGGTGGTGTTAAAAGAGCTGCAACAATAAAGATAATTACAATTGCATATTTAAAGAAACCAATTAATGTTTTTTCTGTAACTAAACCTAAATATGCTAAAAAGTAAACAATCATTGGAAGCTCAAATGCTAATCCAAAACCAAATAAGATTTTAGCAAAAAAGCCAATGTAATCTTCGATATTAATAAGTGGAGTATAAAGAAATGCTCCAAAAGTAACCAAAAATTGAAATCCAAAAGGTGTAACAACATAATAGGCAAATAAAACACCTATAATAAACATTATTGTCACTCCAAGTAAAAATGGTAGAGCCATCTTCTTTTCGTTATCATAGAGTCCTGGAGCTACAAATAACCACCCCTGCCAAAGAATAATAGGTAGTGCTAAAAAGATACTAGCATACAAAGAGACCTTTAGTGCAACTATAAATACTCCACCTAATTGATGCGTTGTAATACTACCCCAAAATACACTATCTCTATCTTTTATTTTGCTCTCTTTAGCTAAATCTTTTGTATAAATTGCTAAATTTTTTATGCTCTTTGCCAAAGATTTTTCAGTAAGTGTTGAGCTATTATTATCTAATATGCTATTTGCACTATCTATTGCACTATCAACTAATGAAATAACTTGTTTGGGTTTAACTACTTTTATAGTTTGATTTAACTCACTTTTATTACTATCTATACTCCACTTTCCCTCTTTACTCTTTTGGACAATTTTACCAGCTTCGGTTAAAGCTGTATCAAGAGGTGTTGTGACCCAATGTAAAATTGGCTTATAAAATATAAAAGATATAATAAAACCAAATATCAGAGCCATCGCTGATATAAAAATTCTTTTTCTAAGTTCTTCTAGATGAGGTTTAATATCTGAAAACACTAGCTATCCCTTTTTAAATGTTTAAATTCACTTACTGTTTTATCTTTATTGGTATTATCTTCACTAGTTATCTCTTTTTCTATTTTTTCCTCTTTAATAGCTTGTTTTGGTTTATCTAAAGCTTTAAAATCTTTTTCTGCCTCTTCAAATAAGTCATCAAATAGTTTGTCATCATTTATATCTGTTGGTTTATAGCTATCTTCTAATTGTGTATGTTTTTTTATATCATTTATATTATCATTTGCAATATTTTTAAATGAGCTAAGGTCACTTTTGGCTCTCTCTAACTCTTGTTTATACATCATAGCCTCTTGTCTTAACTCATCTACTTGTAACTCTTGTGTTATTGTAGATTTTGTATCATCTAAAGCCCTTTTTACTTTTCCAAAAGTTCTTGCTATTTGTCTCATTGTATCTGGCAATTTATCTGGTCCAATAAATAGTAAAGCAATTACTGCAATTAATAAAATCTCTGTAAATCCTAATCCAAACATTATTTAAGTCCTTATTTTATTAAAGCTAAAAGCTTTATGCCTTTAGCTTTACGATTTATAATTCTATCTAATTTTCCATAATAAATAGAGCTAACTCGTCACTAAGAAAAAATTCTTTATTATAAAAAATACCATTTTTCAACTCTAATTTACCATTATCTCTTAAAAATTTAGCATTTTCTAACATATTATCATCTAAAATATTTTTATCTACTCCTACAATTGAGCGAAGTCCTAGTAATATTTTTTCTGTTAATATATTATCTTTAGTTAATTTCTCAAATCTTTTAAAGTAAGGCTCTTTTATAAATAACTCTATATTGCTATGTTGGTGGTATCGTATATTATCTATAAATCCAACTGCTCCAGCACCTACACCTAAATAGTTTTTGTGTTGCCAATAACCTAAATTATGCCTACTTTTATATATTCCATAATTTGATACTTCATATTGTTCAAAACCTCTCTTAGTAACAAAGTCTCTTAAAAAAAAGCCTAACTCTTCACTATTTTTTTTAACTTCAGGTCTTTTTATAAATTCGGTTGCTTTTTCTAATGTTAATTCGTAACTTGAGAGATGATTTATTGGTAAAGCAAAAGCCTCTTCCAAATCTTTTTTAAGTAACTCTTTAGTATCTGTATAAAGGTCATAAATTATATCTAACGATATATTTTCAAAACCTACCCTTTTAGCATTTAAAATAGCCTCTTTAGCCTCTTGTGAAGAGTGGGCTCTATTTAAGAGTTTTAACTTCTTATTATTAAAACTTTGAACACCAAAACTTACTCTGTTAACTCCAAAAGCTTTAATCTCTTTTAACCAATTATATGTTGCAGAGTTTGGATTAGCTTCTATTGTTATTTCACAATTTTTATCTAATAATGGCTCTAAAATATTAAAAATAGCTTTATAATATTTAGCCTCTATGACAGATGGAGTTCCTCCACCTATAAAGATTGTTTCGATACTTTTAATATCTTTAATCTGCTCTTTTAAAGAGACTTCAAGAGCTCTCATATAATTATCTTTTAAATGGTTCATATTTGTATATGAGTTAAAACTGCAATAGTAACATTTAGAGTCGCAAAAAGGTATGTGTATATATAATAACATTGTAATGAACTTATAATAGGAATTTTGATAGAATTTTAGCAGAAATTTAAGATTTATATATTAATTATAATGTTAAGTAGGGGTTTATCATGAAAAAAAATGGAGAATATCGCCCCAATGTTGCAGCAGTTATACTATCGCCTAATTACCCTCAAGAGGTAAAATATTTTTTAGGCAAAAGAAAAGGAGTTAAAAGAGCTTGGCAATTTCCTCAAGGTGGAATAGATGGAGATGAAACACCAATAGAAGCACTTTTAAGGGAGTTAGAAGAGGAGATAGGAACTAACTATGTAGAGATTATTGCAGAGTATCCAGAGTGGATAAGCTACGATTTTCCAAACAACAAAAGCGATAAAAGATACCCTTATAGAGGGCAGACACAAAAATATTTTTTAGTTCAATTAAAAAATCAAAATGATATAAAGTTAGATAGCTTTATAACACCAGAGTTTGAACAATTTATATTTGTAACAGAAGAGGAACTCTTTAAAAAAGCTCTTTATATGAAACGAAGAGCTTATAAAAGAGTAATTGAATATTTTAAAAAGGAAGGTTTTATTAAATGTTAGTAGTCCAAAAATATGGTGGCACAAGTGTTGGAAGTTTAGAGAGAATACAAAATGTAGCTAATCGTGTAGCAAAAGCGAGAGATGAAGGTAAAGATTTAGTAGTTGTAGTATCTGCTATGAGTGGTGAGACTAATAAACTTATAGAGTATGCACAATACTTCTCTAAAAATCCATCTAAAAGAGAGATGGATATGCTCCTTAGCTCAGGAGAGAGAGTAACAGCAGCTCTTTTAGCAATTGCACTGCAAGAGATGGGTTATAGTGCAGTAGCTCTTACAGGCAGACAAGCTGGAATTACAACAGATGATACTCATACATATGCAAGAATTAATTCTATAAGCACAGATAGAATAAAAAATGAGATTAAATTTGGAAGTATTGTAATAGTTGCAGGTTTTCAAGGTATTAATAAGAATGGAGAGGTTACAACACTTGGTCGAGGAGGAAGTGATTTAAGTGCAGTAGCACTTGCAGGGGCTTTAAATGCTGATGTTTGTGAAATATATAGTGATGTAGATGGTATCTATACAACAGACCCAAGAATTGAGCCAAAAGCTAAAAAATTAGATGAAATATCTTATGAAGAGATGCTAGAGTTATCAAGTCTTGGAGCAAAAGTTTTACAAAATCGCTCTGTTGAGTTAGCAAAAAAGATGGGTGTAAAGTTAATAGCAAAAAGTAGTTTTAGTGATAATGAAGGAACAGTTATAAAAAAAGGAGAAAATATGGAAGAGGTATTAGTTAGAGGTATTGCATTAGATAAAAATCAAGCTAGAGTATCATTAAGAGGTGTAATAGACCGTCCAGGTATTGCTGCTGAGATATTTACAAAATTAGCAGAAAGTAATATTATCGTAGATATGATTATTCAAAATGCTGGAAAAGATAAGACTACTAATCTTGGATTTACAGTTCCACAAAATCAACTATTAGAAGCAAAAGAGGTAATTGAGAGCTTAGAAGAGGATATTAAAAGTGCCGATTATGATGAAAATGTAGCTAAAGTTTCAATTGTAGGTATAGGAATGAAAAGCCACAGTGGTGTAGCAGCAACTGCATTTAGTGCATTAGCAAAAAATGGAATAAATATAGAAATGATATCTACAAGCGAAATTAAAGTATCTATGATTATAGATGAAAAATACGCTGAGTTAGCTGTAAAAGTTTTACACGAAACATATAATTTAGATAAGTAATGAATTTTAGCGACTGGACACTAGAAGCAATAAGAGAAGAGGGGGCTTCTTTTAGTTGGATGGAGGAGCATAGATTTAACTGGATTCCTCAAGTCCAACACGCCTTAAATAATATATTAAATGGTTATAGTGTTATTGTTGTTACAGATAGAGAGTTTAAGTGGTTTAGTGAATATATTGTAGATAGAATTAACCAATTAAATAAAAATAGACCATTTATTCCTATATATAATATAGATTGTCTCTTTCCTTCAGCATATAATTTAAATGATGCTTCTGAATTAGATACACTATATGATATGTTTGATATATCATTCTCTAATGGATACCTATTTTGGTATATTGGTAGTGGCAGACATAAACATTATGAAAATATAGAACAAAATAAAGGTAGTATTATTTGGCGATTAAATCATGAAACCGAAGGACTTTTTAGTTTAAATAGAAATGACCCATTAATAGATATTAAATTGATACAATCTTTTAATTTGTTTGATAAAGCTTTAGATGGTGCACTTATTGGAGAAGTAGAAGTTTGAATTTAGAACCAATATCTCAAATTATAATTAGTAAAAATTATCAAGATGTTATATCTAATTTAAAGAGTATAGCACCCCAAGATAGTAGGTTTGAGCTATTTATAAAAGAAGATAGTAACTTTTTAGTATCTGATGCTAATGAAGTTATAGCAAAAGCACATTTGGCTTCTAAAGAGAAAGTATTTATCTGCTTAGGTGCAAATACCTTTTCTGATATTGTGCAAAATAGACTCTTAAAAGTTATAGAAGAGCCCCCTAAAAATAAGATTTTCATACTAATAACACCACTAAAATCAGCCCTATTACCAACAATAAAATCAAGACTTCCAATAACAATTATAAAAGAAGAAGTTCAAAATATAGAATTAAACTTAGATATAAAAAATCTAAACTTACAATCTGTTTATAACTTTTTACAAGAAAATAGACGCTTAAAACCTCAAGAAGCAATCATTTTAATGGAAACAATAACTCAAGAAGCAATAAAAAGTCAATCTTATAATTTAGATAAATCTCTTTTGGATACATTTAGTAAAGTTAGAATTTCTCTTGATATAGGATGCCCAACCGACTTTGCATTAACCACACTTCTTTTAAAACTTTTGGCTAAAAAGATTAAAAGATAGTTGTAAATAGTAACCTAATATCAAGGGGTATAGGTGTAGAGACAATAAAACGATAGTATGATATTCTGTCGAACTCAGGTTTATAGTTTGTATATCTACAAGCTTATTACTCTTTTAATTTTAATATTATACAACTATACAATTGTTTAGTTGTATATATAGCCAATATTTTTAAAAAATGATACAATTATCTCTTTAATCGCCTCAAAATATGATACAATTAAATAAATAATTGTATCAAAGGCAACATTATGAAAACAAAAAAGTGGGTATGGCAAGATAAAAACTTTCCAAATTTCCCTTATCATAGCGATGAATTAATAGATACTATTTCTGAAATATCTTTAAATATAGGTCGAATAAATGAGATAACTTATTATTTGGAGCCAACTAGTTTTAAAATATACAAATAGAAGCTATATTTAATGAAATATTATAATCTAACGAGATTGAAGGCAATTATTTGGATAGAGATAGCGTAGTCTCATCAGTTAAAAAAGCTATAGACCCCACTTTTGATTTGACTAACGATAAATCCACACACAACACAGATGCCTTGGTTCAAGTGATACAAGATGCTATACAAAACTATGAGCCATTTACAAAAGA
>CAYMGA010000029.1:0-11111 GCA_964389865.1 uncultured Nitratifractor sp. | reverse complement strand
TTTACTAATTTCTTCATCTATTTCTCCTTTTAAATATCATGATACTTTATTATATACTAAACTAGGAGTTAATTATAAAATTATTAGTTTAACTAATGAGAGCAATTGATTGATGTAACAATTAGTAACTAAATAGCTATTAAAAACAAATAAGTTTAAAAGATATAAAGAAGAGTATGTATATGCTAAATAGCATCATATTATCTTTACTTCTTTATAGTATCTATAATCTCTTAATATTAATTTACTTATAATTTTAGTTTACTAAATTAATCTTCTAATCTAATTCTAACACTTTTAGCATGTGCAGTTAAACCCTCTACATCTGCTATTAAAGCACACTCTTTACCAATTTGCTCTATACCTTTTTTACTAAAATTAATAATAGAACTCTTTTTTAGGAAGTGTTCTACACTTAATGGTGAATAAAATTTTGCAGTTCCACCTGTTGGTAGTGTATGGTTTGGTCCTGCTATATAGTCGCCTATTGGCTCTGGAGTATTTTCTCCTAAAAATATTGCACCTGCATGTTTAATATTATTTAACAAATTCATAGGTTCTTTTGTAACTACTTCTAAATGCTCTGGAGCTATTTGATTCATTAAATCTATAGCTTCATCCATACTATTTGTTACAATAATAGCACCTCTTTTAGTAATAGATTTTCTTGCTATATCTTTTCGGCTTAAGTTATTTAAAAACTCTTCTACTTTATTGCTTACCTCTTTAGCTAACTCTTTAGAGGTAGTAATCAAAATAGAACTTGCCATCTCATCATGTTCAGCTTGGCTAAGAAGGTCAATTGCTAAATAGTCAGCTCTTGCACTCTCATCTGCTAAAATACCAATTTCGCTAGGACCTGCAATCATATCTATATTTACCTCTCCATAAACAAGCTTTTTAGCTGTAGCTACAAATATATTACCAGGACCTGTAATTACATCTACTTTTGGAATACTCTTTGTCCCATATGCCATAGCACCAATTGCAGATGCACCACCAACTTTAAATACGCTATCTAATTTACATAGATGACAAGCAGCAAGTAAAAGTTCGTTTAATTCATTATCTGGTGCTGGTGTTGTAACAATTATCTCTTTAACTCCTGCTACTTGTGCGGGTATAACATTCATTAATAAAGAGCTAGGGTATGCAGCTTTTCCTCCAGGAATATATAGCCCTGCTCTATCTACTGGTGTAACTTTCTGCCCTAAAATTGTTCCATTTTCATCACTATCCATCCAAGTTTTTGGCATAAGTTTTTTATGATAATCTTCTATTCTATCATATGCCAAATGTAGAGCTTCTTTTAATTCTAAATCTATATTATCATAAGCTTTTTTCATTTCATCTTTAGAGACTTTTAAATCATTAGCACTCTGTGGTTGCCATCTATCAAATCTTGTAATTTGTTCAACTAATGCACTATCTCCATCTTCTCTAATCTCTTTTAAAAGCTCTAAAACAATTTTACTAACACCTTCTATATCCATCTTTCCACGAGATAATATCTCTTTAAACTCATCTCTAAACTCACTGCTATTTGTATCTATTATCTTCATATATATCTCCATATTTTCTCTTATATCTCTCTAACATTGTCTCATTTCCAAGTAATCCACCTTGATGAATATATACAAGATTTTTACTTAGTAAATTATGCTCTAATAGAGTTATCCACCCCTTTGGGTCATAAAGTAAATCAAACTCTAAATTTAACTCTTTTTGTAATTCTAACCAAATATGATAAAACTCTCTATATAACTTACCATAATGATACTTTTTTTTACTATCTAAAATAGTTGGGAAATAGCTACTATCTTCTTCTAATTCAAAAAATTGCTTTTTTAAATAACTGCTATCTCCAACTGTTGGCGTAGTATATACTTTCATATTTTTAGCACCCATTTTAATTAATGCTTTTGATAAAAAAAGAGCACTCACCCCTGTGCCTGATGGTAAAAAGATATTATATTCACTATTTTTATCAAGTTGTTGCTCTAACTCTAAAGCTAACTTTTCTACTCCATAATAAGCCTCTTTTTGAGCAATTCCCTCTTTGATAAATAGAGTATTTTCATCTTTAATAATATTTTCATATCCCTCTTTTAAAATCATACCATTTTGTAATGCATACTTTAAATTACCCTTTGGTGAATCTTTTAAAAGAGATGGAATATGGTTAGCATAGTAGTAAAATTTAAGATTATAAACTCTTGCAAAATAAGATATAGAAAACATTGCATTTGATTGAATAGAGCCATATGAGACAATAGAGTTAACCTCTTTTGGAATATTATCTATATAATAAAATATCTTTCTTGCTTTATTTCCAGATAACTCTTTATGAATAAAGTCATCTCGTTTAACCAAAAACTCGATACTTCTAAATTTATATTTTTGTAGAGGTGTAGGAGTATTAAAATTAAAATAAGACATAATATTATTAATTTTAAATATAGATAGGCTTAAGTTACCTATCTAAAATTTAATATCTATCTATACAGTTTAACTCTTCAAAAGCTTTAATAACTCTATCTCTCATAGACTCTTCACCAGCTCTTAACCATTTTCTTGGGTCATAATAGCTTTTATTTGGTTTATCTTCACCATCTGGATTGCCTATTTGAGATTGTAAATAATCTCTATTTTTAGCTTCATATTCTCTAACACCATTCCAAAATGCCCATTGAGTATCTGTATCTATATTCATTTTTATAACACCATAACTAATAGCCTCTTTAATCTCATCTTCTGATGAACCACTACCACCATGGAAGACAAAATCAACAGGTTTCTCTTCGCTAACTCCCTCTTGTTCTTTAATATATTTTTGAGAGTTATCTAAAATTTTTGGCTCTAGCTTTACATTTCCTGGCTTATATACACCATGAACATTACCAAAACTAGCTGCTATTGTAAAATTATCACTAATAGTTTTTAACTCTTTATAAGCTTGATAGACTTCATCAGGTTGAGTATATAGTGCAGCATTATCTACATTAGTATTATCTACACCATCCTCTTCACCACCTGTAATTCCAAGTTCTATCTCTAAAGATAACCCTATTTCACTCATTTTCTTTAAATACTCTTTACAAGTTGCTAAGTTCTCGGCTAATGGTTCTTCTGAAAGGTCTATCATATGAGAACTAAATAGTGGTCTTTTATAAACTTTAAAATACTCTCTACTTACATCTATTAAACCATCTATCCAAGGTAATAGTTTTCTTGCAGCATGGTCTGTATGTAAAATTACAGGAACATTATATAATTTAGCAAGAGCATGAACATGACTAGCACCACTTACAGCACCTGTAACTGCAGCTTCTACACCACTTAAAGATTTACCTGCATAAAAACTAGCACCACCATTACTAAATTGTATAATAACTGGCGAATTTACTTTAGATGCTGCTTCTAAAACAGCATTAATAGAGTTTGTTCCAACTACATTTACTGCAGGTATTGCAAAATTATTATCTTTTGCAAATTTATATAATTTTTTTAAATCTTCACCCCAAACAACGCCTGGTTCGATGAAATCAGAGATTTTTTGGTTCACTAGCTATCCTTTTTATTTAACTACTATTTTTGCTCTTTTCATTAATTTATCTACAACTTTTTTCTGTTTTAGTTGTACTTTTATTAAATTTTTAACTTTAGAGAATGGAACTAGTTTACCTTTTTTCATAAATAGTTGTTTATTATTCTTATAAGCTTTTTTAGCTTCAGCATCAGTCACTTTTACACCTCGTGTCTTTTTTGCCATCCAAGCATTAGCAATTACAAAATCTCTCTCTTTTTTACTTAAACTTTTATAAGCTGTTTTAATAACCAATTTATCAACTGCTAATCTTTTAACAATCTCTTGTTTATCTTGAGGTTTTAGTTGAGAATATTTTACTTTCCCTCTTGTTAAAACTTTTAATAACTTATTTGCCTCATTCTCTGTAATAGGATAACCATTAACAGTACCTATAACTTTTGCACTTAAACTTACTATTGAAAGTGCTGAAACTACTGCTAAAGTAGTCAATAATCTTTTCATTAAATCTCCTTGAAATTAATTAATATTGCAATTATATATAAAATTTGTGAACCAATTGTAAATAAATGGCTTAGTGCCATCTATTTTATTGTATTTGTTATTTTTGACTCTTTTTTCTGATTTTCAATTGCTTCTTTGATAGCTTTAGTAAATTGTTCTTGTCTTATTTTTGCAATAATACTATCTTTAACTTCACTAAATGGTGCTATACCTTCTGGTTTTTTATCTTCTACATATATTACATGATAACCAAATTGTGTTTTAATTGGAGTTTGTGTAATCTCTCCTTTTTTAAGAGCAAAGGCTGCATCTTCAAAAGATTTAACCATTTGTCCTTTTCCAAAGAAGCCTAAATCTCCACCATTTTTACCAGATGGACCTGTAGATTTTGCTTTTGCTAACTCTATAAATTTTTTCTTTAACTCTTCGCCTTTTAGGGATTTTAATTCATTTATAATATCTTTTGCCTCTTTTTCAGTTTTAACTAAGATATGTCTTGCATGAACTTGCTCTGGTTTTTTAAATTTATCTTTATTATCTTGATAATACTTATTTGCTTCAGAATCACTAATTAGTGATCTCTCATATAATTTATCCATCCATATTTTTATAGCTAAATCTTTTTTATAATTTTCTAATGCTTTTGCATAATTAGCATCTTTTTCTACACCAGCTTTTTTTGCAACTTTAATAAGTAATTCTCTTTCTATTAACTTATCTACAATCTTTTTTTGTTGCTCTTTAGTTAATTTATCAAAATCTCCACCTTGTTGCTTTAATATCATATTGATATCATCTTTTGTGATTGTAGCTCCATCTACTGTAGCTAAAACATCTGCTGCACTTACGCTTGATACAAAAAGTATTGATGCCAAAGTAACGCTTTTTACTAAACTCATATTACCATCCTTAAACTAAATTTGAAAATATTAATGATAGTATACTAATGAAATTTATAATAATAGATTAATGATTGGACAAAATGAGTAAAAAAACTATAAAGATGCCTAAACTTTCTACAAAAAAAGAGATAGAAGAGATAAAAAATATCTTTTTAAAACATTATCCAGATTCTGTAACAGAATTAAATTATAACAATTTATATGAATTACTAGTCTCTGTTATGCTATCTGCTCAATGCACAGACAAGAGAGTAAACATAATAACACCTGCCCTATTTAAAAAGTATCCAAATACAAAAGAGTTAGCAAATGCATCTTTAGAAGATGTTAAAGAGTTAATTAAAAGTTGTTCATTTTTTAATAATAAAGCAAAAAATTTAATAAAAATGGCTCAAATGGTAGAAGAGTCTTTTAATGGAGAGATTCCACTAGAGCAAAAAGAGTTAGTTAAATTAGCTGGGGTTGGACAAAAGACTGCTAATGTTGTATTAATTGAATATAGTGGTGCAAATTTAATGGCTGTAGATACTCATGTCTATAGAGTTGCTCATAGATTAGGTTTAAGTAAAGCTACAAATGTAAAAGATACCGAAAAAGATTTAACTAAAAAGTTTAAGACAAATCTACATCAACTGCATCAAGCAATGGTGCTTTTTGGAAGATATAAATGTAAAGCTATATCTCCAGAGTGTGAGGGTTGTATTTTAAAAAATTATTGTAAAAGTAAAGATAGGTTTAAAGCTTAAATAAGTAGCTAATAAAAATTTAACATAAATAACTTTCAAAGGAGTATAGGGGTAGAGGAGAAGAGGTGTATAGAAAGTAATATCATATTATCTCTACTCCTTCACACCTCTATACCTATACCCCTTTATATTAGATTTTAATTTTAGATTACTACTTATAAATGAATTAAGCTTGGTGTCAGTGCTTAAAGCTAAAGGTATAAAGCGTAAAGCTTTTATTTCCGAGAGATAATCAGCTTTAAAGCTTTATATGTTTTATCTACAGAGTCTATCTCTACAAATTCTCGTTTTGAGTGTGGAAATTTAATATTTGGTCCAATAGAGGCAAATTTAACACCTTTTAACTTTTCTGATAATAATCCACACTCTAAACCTGCATGAATTACTTTTATATCTGATTTTCCAAATACGGCATTTAATCCATCCTTAACCAATTTTGTAAACTCATTAACCTCTGGTTTCCAAGCTGGATATTCATCTTCTATTTTCGTATTAAAGTTATACTCTTTAAATAGCTTAGTTATATCTGCTATAATACTATTTAAGCTATCATTACTCATAGCTCTTGGTGTTACAGCTATCTCTAAATTATTATTAGTTGTAGAAATTTGTGCTAAATTTGCACTTGTTTGAGGCACATTAAACTCTTTATTATAATCTATAACTCCATGAGGTAATTTATCTAAAAGTTCTAAAATCTTTTTACTATTTTTAAATACTTTTAAATTACTATCTATTCTCTTGACACTAACATTATTTGTGCTAATTAAATCTTTGTTACACTTTATTATTGCTTTTGCATTTACTGGTATCGAATTTCTTCTCTCTCCTCCTTCTATTAAACTAAAATAGTCTATTTTATTACTATTTAAATACTCAATTAATAGTTTAATTGCAGATGGAATCTCTTTATCAATATCTACTCCAGAGTGTCCTCCAGGTAAATTAGATACCAAAATTTCATAAAAACTCCCCTCTTCTACTTCTATAAGTTCATCTTTAAAATTTGCTACAATATCTGCACCACCTGCACAACCGATATAGACTTGAGCTTCATCTTCGCTATCTAAGTTTAATAGATATTTAGACTCGATTGTAAGCTCTAAATTTTTTGCACCAATTAAGCCTACCTCTTCATCATTTGTTAATAAAAACTCTAAATTAGCACCCTCTTTCATTAACTCCATCATCATTGCTATTGCTATGCCATTATCGGCACCTAAGCTAGAGTTTTTAGCTTTTAATATATTTTTATCTTGAATTATCTCTATTTTAGGAGCATCTCCAACACAAACCATATCATAGTGCGCTTGTAGGCAAATTTTTGGTTTACCTTTAGATATTAAAATATTTCCACAACTATCACTCAAGACTTTATAATTTAAATCTTTTGCAAAATTTACTAAAAACTCTTGCATCTTTTTTGTATCAAAACTACATCTTTTAATCTTTGTTATCTCTAAAAAGTTACCAATTATGCTATTCATCTTATAAACTCCATAAATTTTTTTATACTATATAAAAATTTTAGATATAATACAATAAATAAAAAAGGATTTTTATGAATTATTATAAAATTTTTGGTATTCTTTTTATGATTTATGCACTTAGCACAATAATTGGAAGGAGTTTTTAGTGGCTAAAGCTAAAAAGATGAAGATAAAAAGTATTAAAAAGCCAAAGAGTGCCACTATTATCTATATTTTTTTAATTCCTATGTTTGTCTCTACAATATTAGAGTTATTCTCAAGCCACTATATATCTTTTTTAATTAAATTAGTAGGTTTTGGAATGTTACTTGGCTCGGCTAAACTTATAGATAAAGGTTTAGAGAATGAGTTTAACTATAATAGTAAAAAATTGGCAATTGCACCTAAAATAAAATATAAACTATTTGGAAGTATTGCTTTGAGTCTATCTTTGTTATTTATAGCTTTAAGTGCTACTCATATAAATATAATAAATGCAATTTTTAGCTCTATTATTGGTGGTATTGGTGCATATATATATTATGGTAAAGACCCAAGTGTAGATAAATTACCAGAAGGTGATTTAAATTATAAAAAAATTGTAGAGAGTTTACAAGAGGCTAAAGATAAATTAAAAGATATAGAAAAAAATAATAATTTAATAGAAGATATTGAGATAAAAGAGGCTGTTAATCAAACTATAAATAGAGCTTATGAAATATTAAATACGATAGAAGAGGATCCAAAAGATTTAAGTGTAATTAGAAAATTTATGGTTGTCTATTTAGATGGAGTTAAAGATGTGGTATCACAATATCAATCAGTAGATAAAAATCTTTTAGATAGTAGTTATAAAGAGCGTTTGAAAGAGCTTTTAGAAGATGCTTCAAAAAGATTTGAAAAAGAGTTAGAGAGATTAAAATCTAATGAAATTTTTGATTTAGATGTTCAAATAGATGCATTAAAAGAGCAATTAAAAAATTAAAGGATAAATTATGGAGAAAAAAGTAAAAGAGTTAATAGAAGCAACAGTTGAGAAAAAAGATAGTAATTTACCAGAACCATTGCCACAAGAGCAAAGCAAACTTCAAGAAGCACTAAATGAGATAGATATTAACGATAGAAACTCTGCAATATATTTTGGCTCTAAAGCTCAAGAGAAGTTAGATGAAATATCTAATAGAATGTTAGAGGGAGTTAAAAATAAAGATACAGGTAAGAGTGGAGAGCTTTTAAATGAGATGGTTGCAACTCTTCGTGGTTTTGATATAGATGAGTTAAATCCAAATAGACAACTTAGTTGGTGGCAAAAACTTTTTGGTGCTACAAAGCCAATAACAAAATTTGTTCAAAAATATGAAGAGGTAAAAGAGCAAATAGATTCAATTTCTAATAGCCTAGAGAAACATAAAGCAAAGCTAACTAAAGATATTGTAGCATTAGATAAACTCTATGATGCAAATTTAGATTACTTTAGACAATTAGAGTTATATATTAAAGCTGGAGAGATGAAACTAGAGGAGTTAAATAGTAAAATTATTCCACAATATGAAGAGAAGACTAAAAATGGAGATATGTTATCTATTCAAGAGTTAAAAGAGATTAGAGGTTTTAGAGATGATTTAGAAAGAAGAGTTCATGACTTAAAACTATCTCGTCAAGTAGCTATGCAAGCGCTTCCTAGTATTAGGTTAATTCAAGAGAATGATAAATCTTTAATAAATAAAATTGGGTCAACTCTTGTTAATACAATTCCTCTATGGCGTAATCAACTTGCACAAACTGTTACAATTTTTAGAAGCCATGAAGCTGCAAAAGCTATAAAAAGTGCAAATGATTTAACAAATGATTTATTAGAACAGAGTGCTGAAAGTTTAAGAGAGGCAAATAAAGAGGTAAGAGAGCAGATGGAGAGAGGTGTATTTGATATAGATAGTATTAAAAAAGCAAATCAAACTTTAATAGAAACTTTAAATGACTCTATTAAAATATCTCAACAGGGTAAAGAGGCTAGAGCAAAAGCAGAAATAGAGTTAAAAGAGACAGAAAAAGCTTTAAAAGAGGCTCTATTAGCAACAAAAGCTAAACAAGAAGAGCTTAATAAAACTAAAAAGATAGAAAAGAAGTAAGATAGATGAAGATAATAAATTGGTTATTTGGAAGCTTTATAGATAATATTAAACATAAAGGTAAATTAAAAGAACTTATATATCAATTCCCAACTAAAGATAAAGAGATACGATATAATGCAAATATTACTATTCCAAATAATTTTAAATCTATAGTAAAAGTAGATAATGCTATAGATATTTTAGAGAGTGGAAAGTATAAATTAAATATAACTACACTTCCAAATATTGCAAAAGAGTTAAAGTGGGATGATTTAACAGATGAACCCTTTATTGCAAATATTTACTATATAAAACAGGAGCAATTTAAAGTTAATTATAAAAGTGACTCTTCTATATTAATAAAAGATTTAAGAAATCATATAATAAAATTAGAAATTGAAGGTTCAATTAAAGCAAATATAGATAATAACAAACTATTTTTAAATCATATCTTAGATGTTGAAGTAAATATATCTACAATAGATATTATAGCCCATTTAGAGAGCTACTTTTTAGAATCTTTTGCAGAGATTTTAGCAAATAGAGCTGTTCCTTTATCTCAACTATTATCTAACAGACAACAATTAATAGATTTTTTACTACTCTCTTATAATAATAAATTTAGTGAAATTGGTATAAATATAGAAGATATAGAAATAAATAATATAGAGTTAGAAAAAGAGAAACCAATATATACTGGAATAGATAGCACTAATAAAGAGAGTGAAAATAAAAATAGCTATTACATAGTTAAAGACTCCAAACAGAGTGGACCTTATACAAAAAGTGATATAATCTGGATGTTAGATAATTTTGAAATAAATTCAAGAACTTATATTTGGAGAAAAGGCTTAAAACAGTGGATACAAATTAAAGATTTAATGGATTTTGAATAATGAAGCCTATAGTAATTAAGAGTAATATATTTTTAGAACATGACACAAAAGAGCATCCAGAATCAATTCAAAGATTAATTTCGATATATAAAGAGATAAAAGATATAGAAGATAAATTACTAATATTTGAACCTAAAGAGGCAAAAGAAGAGGATATATTAAAAATACACACTTTAGAGCATTTAAATAGAGTAAAAGAGGCTTCTAAAAATCAAGAAGCTTTAGATTTAGATACACCTACATCAACAAAAAGCTTTTTAGTTGCTAAATATGCTGCAGGAGCTGGATTAAAAGCTATTGATTTAATAGATAATAGAGTATCTAATTTAGCATTTTGTCTTATTAGACCACCAGGTCATCATGCTACACCTAATAAATCTATGGGATTTTGTCTCTTTAATAATATTGCAATATCGGCAAAATATGCTCAATCAAAAGGTTATAAAAAAGTATTTATAATAGATTTTGATGTTCACCATGGAAATGGAACACAAGATTGCTTTTATAGAGATAATAGTATATTTTACTTCTCTACTCATCAAGCTTTTGCATATCCTGGTAGTGGTAATCCAGATGAAATTGGAGAAGGCAAAGGAGTTGGATATACATTTAACTACCCACTAATGCCAAATTCGACAGATAAAGAGTTACTAGAGGCTTATCAAGATGAACTACCCAAATTAATAGAAAAATTTAACCCTGATATTATATTAGTTTCTGCAGGATATGACTTACATGAGAGTGACCCATTAGCAATGTTAGATATTACTTACGATGGGATAGATAAAATGGTAAATATTATATTAAAATTAAAGCAAAATACTCCTAAAATCTTTTTTTTAGAAGGTGGCTATGATGTTAATGCCTTAGCTATTAATGTTAAAAATACACTAAATTCTATGATAAAGCATATGAATTAATCAGCTGAGTTAGATG
>CAYMGA010000028.1:0-11135 GCA_964389865.1 uncultured Nitratifractor sp. | reverse complement strand
CACCATCAAAGAGACCATCACTATCAACTGCTCTATTATCGCCTTGATTTGGTTTTGTTGCATTTAAATCACAAATAGCATCTTGTTGTTCTATTATAACCTGACAATTATTTGTATTATTTTCAGTTAATTTGTCAATGTTATACTTATAACTATCAGTAGAATCTTTAGTTGTATCACTACTAAAAATATAGTATCCTTGAGCATCTGTAGTTGCACTACTAACTAATTCTCCATCACAATATAATTTTACCTCAACTCCTGCTATTCCACTCTCTCCTGCATCTTGAATACCATTAAAGTTATCATCACTCCAAACTAAATTACCTACTTCAATCGCCTCTTTATCACCTAAACCTCCACCTTTTTTACCACAAGATTCACTATTATTATATAATCCAAACTCAATCTCATCACTATTTTCACTTATAAGTTGAGTATCTGTTTTAGAGTTTTCACCATATGGACTCTCTTTTAAATTTTCACTATCATAACTAATTAACTCTACTCTAACAGGTGCATTTAAAGTTGAGTTCCAGCTACCATTATCATCGGTATTAATCTCTTGGCTATTACCTTCACTATCAACTACCTTAATAGTTGCATCACTTACACCACTCTCATCTGACTCTCTTACACCATATACCCCACAAGCATTATCTTTATAAACATAACCACCTACATCAGCCCAAGCAAAACCTATTAATATAAATAAGCTTATAAACAAAACTTTTATATTTAGATAAAACATCTACAACTCCTTTAATTTTTCTTATCTAAAGGAATTATATGACATTTAATTATCTACATATTAAAAATATTTCATAATGAAATTAAAATTAATCGATAATTTGGTATTGTATTTAATAATTGTAGCACTAAAAGCCCTATATAAGGGCATTTGAGTCTATAATAAGCTTAATTTTGAGCTTTTGCTAAAAGCATAAAGCGCAAAGCTTTTTTTCAGAAAATTGAACTTGTTCAAAGTAATTCAAGCAATCACAAGAAATAAATGTTTTAAATAGCTAGTAAGAATTAAACACTAATAAATTTCAAAGGAGTATAGGAGAAGAGGTGTAGAGAAAGTAACACCATATTATTAATTTTATCTCTACCCCTTCACACCTCTTACACCTATACTCCCTTAATATTATATTCGATTTTAGTTTTATGTTACTACTTAGTAGTTTTTATTATAATATTATCTACAACAATTGAAGTTATTATTGAATATATAACATAAATTAAAAAGATATACAATCCATTTTCAATTTCAGAGTAACTATTTTGGCTACTTCCTACACTTAAATATACTAACAACAAAGAGACAATAAAAACATCAAGCATCGACCATTTTCCTAAATGTTTAAAAAAAGATATAACTCTATTAAGAATATGAAAACGCTTCCAAACCAAAACAAAAAGCATACTTAAACTCTTAACTAAAGGCACAATTATAGAAAATAACAAAATTGCAATAGCTACAGGATAATTTGAGTTGTTATATAAATGCTCAACTGTTCCTATTATTGTTTTTGATTCAAAAGATAATACAATGTCACCTAAATAGTTTACATTTTTATGAATCACAATTAATAGTATAGGTGTTATAACTCCAAAAATAAGAGTTATTATAGATACAATAGATAACATAAGAGCATAAATATATCTATCTAATATAAAATATAGTAATAATCCAATAGTAGCAATAGTAGCAAGATATTCAATATCTTTTATACTTTTATCTTTTAAAATAATCTTTTTTGCCGTTATCTCATTTAAATCTATAGCATTTTTCTCTTTAGATTTAACTGCTCCAAAAGTTAAAGTAGAGAGCATTGAATTAAATTTTTGTTTTATCAAATCACCTATATCACTTTGAGCTTCATAGTAAACTTTATTAACACTTTCTAACTCTTTTGCACTCTTATAGGTAGTAAAACTAAAATATGTTACTAAAACAATAACAGTTGATGCTAATATAATATCAAATACTCTTTTCATAAGTTGATTATACACTAAAATTGTGTAATATTAAGCTAAAGCTAAAAAGGATATTAATAGTGGATAGATTTACTAAATTAAAAGAGATTATATTAGAAGCTGGAGAGATAGTTAAAGAAGGCTATTTGAAACCAGTAGATGCAGATAAAAAGTCTGTTACTGAACTTGTTACAAAATATGATAAAGCAGTAGAAGATTTTTTAATATCGAAAATTGCACCACTATATAGTGAATTTGAAATAGTAGGAGAAGAGAGCTTTAAAGGTGGCAAATTACCAGCTAAAGCAATATTTATAGACCCCATAGATGGAACAACTAACTTTGTTCACAAAATTCCACACTTAGGCATTAGTGTAGCTATTTGGGATAACAATACCCCAATAGAAGCAATTGTTTATAACCCAATTTTAAATGAATTTTACTTTGCAAAAAGAGGAGAAGGTAGCTTTTTAAATGGTAAAAAAATATCTGTAACTACAGAAGATAGCTTACAAAACTCTATTATAGCAACAGGTTTTCCATATGTAAAGCACCAAATGGGCAAAGAGTATTGGTGGGTTATTGACTCTCTTAAAAAGTTACTACCAAAAATTAGAGATATAAGACGCCTAGGAGCTGCTGCAATTGACCTTTGTTATTTAGCTGAGGGAAAAGTAAACGGTTTTTACGAAGTAAATTTACAACCTTGGGATGTAGCAGCAGGTATTTTAATAGTGATTGAAGCTGGTGGAAAAGTAAGTGGCATAAAAGGAGTAGAGTATAAATTGGATAATCAAATTTTTGTAGCAAGTAATTCTAAAATACATAATAGCTTATTAGATAATTTAGGAGATTTTGATGGCAAATGATTTTAAACTTCTATTAAATGCACTTGTGAAACAACCAGCTTTTATGGTGCTTCATTTTACTAATAGCAATAATTTAATTGAACAAATTAAACAATTTTGCAAAGATGAGTGTAGTGAATATAAGATTTTTTATTTAGATAAATCAAAAAAAGAGCTAGAAAAGTTTAAAGATGATATTACAACTATCCAATACTTAAACCTTGATAGAAAACAATATACAATGCAAGGTAAATTTTATGACTATCTTTTTATAGATGCATTACCACAAGATAGAGTTAGCTTTTTTAAAAAAATATACAAATCTTTAAAAAATGCCGCACCCATATTTATATTTTTACCAAATAGTAGTAAAGAGTTATCTTATAAAATAGAGGCTGAATTAATAGAGTGCAACTATGTAGCATCATCTAAAATGCAAATAGATAACTATTTGGTTGTATCAGCCAAAAAGATGCATGGATGGAGTGGTTCGTAGTAACCTAAAATTAAAATCGAATATAATCTCAAGGAGGTACAATCACCACCTTAAATAAAACATAACAATGATACCAAAAGTAAGAGACCGTTCATAAAGTATGAAGACATTTATCCGTCATCATATACAAATATAAAGGAGGCAAGAAAAGGTATAGAAAAATATATCAATATTTACAATAGTGAAAGGTTACACTCAGCATTGGAGTATTTAACACCTGATGAAGTTTATTATAAAGGTGTAAACAATAGATGCTATAATGCTAAATAAGTGTTACTTGAGGTAGCATAGGTGGTTGGAATAAATAAAAATTTGGATTTAGTCTTGATAAATGGGGACAGTATACTCTTCCTCTCTACCCCTTTGAAAGTTACTTATTTACTTTTGATAATAACCAATGCATAAACATAATTTGAGCAAATATAGGCGCAAATATATTTAAAAAAGGAATAAAGTTAAACAAAGAAGCAACTATTGCCACTATCCAAATTGATTTATCTTGTATATATCTCTTTTCATCTTTAATAAATAGGCTTGAGACATCATAAAATGTAGGCTCTTTAAGTAGTATAGCCCAAAGAATTAGCATTACAACTTGTCCAACTATTGGAATAAAAATAAAAGGTAATAGTAAAATTAATAAAATCAAAAAAATAGCTGTTGCTTTAATATTATAAATTATAGATTTAGATATTTTACTATAATCATTTGCTTCTACTTTTGGATACTCCTTTTTAGCCAATTTAATAAGTAATTTAGGGCTATATAGAGATGTTAGAATAGATATTAATGCAATTACTAAACCATAACCAACAATTAAAGCACCTAAAAATGAACTACTACTTTGAACAACTTCATATCCACCAATAAAAGGTATATGTGAAACTAAAGAAGAGACTAATGTGCTAAAACTATCCCAAAATATCCATAAAATAAAGCCCATTAAAGCCATACTTCCAAGCCCAATTTTTATAATAAAAGCTATAACAGTAGGGCTTAAAATATCTTTTAAACTCTTAAAAAATGTCTTAAGCATCTCTATAGCTACTCATAAACTTAACATATCTATTTGCAGAAGCATAAAGTTCTGCAACCTCTTCATCACTTAACTCTCTAACAACTTTTGCAGGGCTTCCTATAATTAAAGAGCGAGGTGGAAACTTTTTACCCTTTGTTACCAATGCTCCAGCACCTACAATAGACTCTTTTCCAATTACTGCATCATCTAAAATAGTTGCACTCATACCTATTAAACAAGCATCTTCTATTGTGCAACCATGTAGCATAACTTTGTGTCCAATTGTTACATCATCTCCAATTATAGTTGGACTTCCATCGCTTTTATCTGGCTTTTTATAATGTGTTACATGTATCATAGATAAATCTTGAATACTAACTCTTTTACCTATTCTAATTTTATGAACATCTCCTCTAATTACAACACCAAACCATACAGAAGACTCCTCTGCAATCTCTACATCACCAATTATACTAGCTCCAGGTGCTATCCATGCACTTTTATCTATCTTTGGTTCTAAATCTTTATATTTCATTATAATTGGTTTCATTAACTATCCTTTAACATTTTTTTTGCCAATTTAGAGATATATTTTGTCTTTTTGCTATTAACTCTACAAGATTTAACAACATATTTTTCTAAAATCTCTTGAGAATTAATTATATCATCTCCCTCTTTTGGAGATACTTTTTGATACTCATAACAATTAGTTAATATATATCTATGTGTATTATCTGCTAATTGTAATTTTAAGATATTTTCAACTCTTGATGATAACTTTTCAGACTCTATTGGCACCATTAACTCTATTCTTCTATCTAAATTTCTTGGCATTAAATCTGCACTTGCCATATAAGCTTTAACTTTTGCATTCTTAAACCAATAAATTCTTGGATGTTCTAAATATTTACCAACAATAGAGTGAACTCTGATATTTTCACTAACTCCTTTTATTCCTACTCTTAAACAACATATACCTCTAATAATTAAATCTATTTTACACTCTTGCATCGAAGCTTTATAAAGAGCCTTAATAATATCTTGGTCAACCAGTGCATTTGCTTTTAAAATTATATGCCCATCTTTTCCAAAACTAGCCTCTTTTTCGATAGAACGAAGCAGTTTTGGCTTAATTTGAGTTGGTGACATATAGAGTGTATCTAACTTTTTATCTAATGCAAATGCTGTTAAAAGATGAAAAAACTTAGTTGCATCATTATTAAATTTACTATTAGTAGTAAATAGACTTAAATCTGTATATATCTTTGCAGTTGTTGGATTATAGTTACCTGTTGCTAAATGTAAGTAACTCTTTAAGACACCACCTTGATGTTTAATTACTTGAGCAATTTTAGCATGAACTTTTAATCCAGGTATTCCATAAACAACATGAGCTCCAGCACTCTCTAACTTCTTTGCCCATCTTAAATTATTCTCTTCATCAAAACGAGCCTTAAGTTCTACTAAAACTGTAACTTGTTTACCACTTTGAACTGCATCTATAAGTGCTTTCACAATTGGAGAGTTAGAACCAACTCTATAAAGAACCATTCTAATTGCTAAAGTTGAATTATCTTTTGCAGCTTCTGCTATAAATTTCACAACAGGCTCAAAGCTCTCATATGGATGATAGAGCATAATATCTCTCTCTTCTATAGCTTCAAATATATCTTCTCTATCAAGTGGTGGTAAAGTTCTTGGCATAAATGCTGGTGAAACTAAGTGTGCTAACTCTTTAGTTCCAACAATTTGCCAAAAAGAGCCTAAATTTAGAGGCATATGCTTATAATAATATATATCTTTATCTTGTAAATTTAAATTTTTAGATAAAAACTCTACAATAGCTTCATCTGCATCTCCATTTAACTCTAATCTAACAACTGCACCCTTATTCCTAGACCTTAAACCCTCTTCTAAAATCTCTAAAAAATCATCTGCCTCTTCCTCTTCAATAGATAAATCTGCATTTCTAGTTACCCTAAAAGGTGCAGCAGCTTCTACACTAAACCCAGGGAAAAGTTCAGCTACAAAAGCCATAACCAAAGACTCTATAGGAACAAAAGTATTACCTACTTTTATAAATCTATCTAAAACTCTAGGTATTCTAACAAGCCCATGCTTTAAATCTCCACTCTTACTCTTTAATTCAAGTGCAATTCCAAAACTTAAATTATTTAAATGTGGAAATGGATGGGTAGTATCAACTGCTATTGGAATAATTATAGGATATATATTTTCGAAGAAGTAATCTTCTAACTCTTTTTGTGAATTTTCATCTAATTTACGATAAGATTTTATATAAACGCCCTCTTTAGATAAATCATCTAAAACTAAGAGATAGCTATCTTCTAAAACTTTTAATTCACTCTTTAAATATCTTCTAATCTCTTCTAACTGCTTAATTGGTGTTAACTTATCTGGCCCACTCTCGTAAACTCCAGCTTTATATAAAGATTTTAAACCAGCAACTCTAATCATATAAAATTCATCTAAATTTGTTCCATAAATTGCAATAAATTTTAATTTATCTAGTGGCAATAAATCTTTGTAATTTGCTTGGTCTAAAACTCTACTATTAAATCTAAGCCAAGATAACTCTCTATTTAAATAGAGTTCTGGGCTATTTAAGTCTATACTCATACTTTACCTCTTTAACATAAATCCTCTAATTGTATCCTCATCTGTTATACTCTTATCATACTTAACAACCATAACACCTTCACTCTCATTTATATAAATATCTGTAATACCACTTTTAGCTTTTAACTTCTCTAATTTATCAAAATTATAAAAGTTTTTATCTAAATAGATAGTTGCTCTAAGCCCTGGATTTCTCATTCCTGCAATCCAAATTGCCCAAAATATAGATACAATTAAAACTGCAATTGCCACACCTGAGACACTACTAACTTCAAATATTTTACCAGCAAGTGTTGCTCCAATACCCATACCAATATATGCAAATGTATTTGCAACTCCAAGTGCTGCACCTTTTTGATGAGCTTTTGCAAATTTAGATACAAAACTTTGAAGTAGTGGCTCAAACATATTAAAACCTATAAAGAAAAGCGATACTCCAACACCAAATAACCACAATTTTGTAGAAAAGCCCATAAGTATAAATGCTAAAGCAATAATAGCAATAGAGATTAAGAAAATTTGTTTACCTTTATTATACTTCTCTCCAAATACAGCAGCTGGTCCCATTGCAATTATACCTAAAATAACTGCTGGTAGATATATTTTCCAAAACTCTCCAAGTGGCAAATGGAAGTTATTTTTTAAAACCATAGGAATTAAAAAGAATGCTATTGCCATTGTAGATGAGTGAAAAAGAAAAGTTATATACATTCTCTTTAAATCTGCATCTTTAAATACAGTTGCTACCTTTGCCTCCTCTTCAGTAAAACTATGAATAATCTTTGGAGGATTTGGAACAATAGTATATAATAAAACAATAGATATAAATGCCATAGCTGCCGTTAATTCAAATAACATTGGAACACCACCAATACTACCAACAAGAGGGCCAAATACCATAGCAGCTGTAAATGCCAAAGCAATTACCATACCCATAATAGCCATAGCGTGAGCTCTCTCTTCCTCTTTTACATGGTCACTTATCATTGCAATAACAACTGAACCAATTGCTCCAGCACCTTGTAAGAAACGACCAATTAATAAGCTATATATATCTTCTGCACCTGCTGCAATTAAAGAACCTAATCCAAATATAATAAGACCTATAACAATTGCTGGTTTTCTACCTATCTTATCACTTAAAACTCCAAATGGAACTTGCAAAGCAGCCTGAGTTAGAGCATAACCACCAACAGCTAATCCAACAAGTGTAGGAGTTGCTCCCTCTAAATTAAATGCATATGCTGATAAAACAGACATTACAATAAACAATCCTAAAAACCTAAGCCCAATAATTAGACTTAAATGCCAAACTTTTTTAATAATTGGTTTCATTTTTTCAAATATCCTTTACATTATTTAATAATATTGTGATTATAATACTATATTAGTTATAAGAGGTTTAGAAATGAGTAAAATTGTTATTGCAAGTGGAAACAAAGGGAAAATAAGAGAGTTTAAAGAGATTTTAAATCAAGAGATAACCCCCTATTATGAAATTTTAGGAGATTTTGAAATAGAAGAAAATGGCACAACTTTTGCACAAAATGCATTAATTAAAGCCAAAGAGATATATAAAAAATTAGGCGAAGATTATATTGTAATCTCTGATGATAGTGGAATTAGTATAGATGAGCTAGGTGGAAAACCAAATATATACTCAGCTAGATTTGCAGGAGAGAAAGCAACTGATAAAGATAACTTACAAAAAGTGATTAATGAGTTAAAGATATTAGGTAAAAATAACTCTAAAGCACACTATACAGCAGCTATTGCAATTGTTAGTAAATATGGCGAATATGTGGTGCATGGCTGGATGCATGGGAGTGTAATAACAACACCAAAGGGTAATAAAGGTTTTGGGTATGACCCAATATTTATTCCTGAGGGCTTAGATAAAACTCTAGGTCAATTAGACGAAGAGATAAAACATAAAATATCTCACCGTTTTAAAGCCCTAAATTTAGCTAAACCAATAATAGATATGTTAAAGAGGTAATTAATGGATAAAGAGAAGTTTTTAAAAGATATAGAAAAGATATACCAATACTTAAATGAAGTCCAAGATAGACGAAATAGCTATTTTCAAATTGTAAAAGGTAAAGAGAATAAAGAGGCTCAAGAGTTAGTAGATAATTTTTTAGAAGTTGTAGGAATACCAAAGAGCCAAGAGAGTGTAGTTGCATCTTTAAACTATATTATATCTCTTAGAGAAGATGCACTAGAGCAACTATTAAAAAAACAGGGCTTTACAAAAGAGCAAATAGATGCAAAATTAGAGTTAGCATACCACTTTAATGCAAAAGAGTATATACAAAACTTTGAAAAGATTATTCTATTTATAGAAGAGAATAACCTTTTAACTCCATTTTATCAAAAATTAATTAGTGGAGTTCATAGCATTGGCGAAAGTATAACAAAGTGGCAAAGTAGATGGAGAGAGCATATAATCAATGGAGTAAATAGAGAACTTTTCGAACTCTTTAAAGGTGATGAAGAAAAAATTTTTGAAATGCTACACAAAAATGAACTTTTAGATTGTAAAGATGGTGAAATTGCAGATAGATGTTACTCTGTTTTAGTAAAAACTAATGGTGGATATAAAAGATTATCCTATGCAGATGCCTTTGCAAATGAAGTTATAGAAGTAACACAGAAATTAACCATTTTAATTGATACGCTAGAGAAATTAGAAGATAAAGTATATAACCAAAAGAGTGAATGGATAGCTTACTTTTTAGCAATTAAAGAGGCTTTTTCTCATACAAATCCAGATAATTTAGTATCTTTATGGGCAGATGTAGATAGAGCTTGGATGAAGATAACAACACCCTTACAAGTTGGACATCCACTTGAGTATTACGAAGATAAATATAGAAAAGCAGTTGCACTTGAGTGGGATTTAAGAGTAATTAATCCATCTATGCAAAAGAGTTCTAATACAAAAATAGCAATAAAAAAATTTGCAAATAATCTTGCAAAATCTTTAGGAGAAGATGCACAAAGAGTAATAGCTAAAAATTTGCTTCAAATTGACCAAACACAACTTTATATTGGGCAACCAATGCTCTATTATGGTGCTGAATTAAATGGATTATTCTCTGCTCAAGTTGTTCCAAATGATGAAGAGGTTAGTAGTGAACTTGGTAAAAAGATATTTGCCTATGTCGATTTTGTAAGAGAGAGTAAAAAAAGCAAACCAATTATGCAATTAGCTGTAAATATCTTTGGCATAGATTTTATTAAAAAGCAACAAAACTTAATTCAAAACTATCCAGAAATTTGGAATAAAATTTATGATATTAGCACAATAGGACATGAATTTGGACATATTTTATGGATAGATAGCGATACAGAAGTTAAAATGAATACAAAAGGTCAATTTAAAAATATAGAAGAGTTTAAAGCAACAACTGGTGGATTAATGGCATTTTTTGAAAATGAACAAAAAGAGCTTAAAGAAGCTGTAATAGATGACCTTGTAAATAGAGCTATAAATTTAATGGCTTGGAGAGAAGTTGATGAAGTTTTACCATACTACTGCGAAGGGTTAATTCATTTAGAGATACTATATGAGAGTGGTTTAGTTAAATTAAATAATAATATTGTTCAAATAGATTACTCTAAATATGAAAATTTAAAAAACTTATATAAAGAGTCATATAAAGAGTTAGCAGTCAACTATCTAGAAAAAAGAGATGCTAGTGAATTTTTAAATCTATTTACTAAAAGAAAAAATAGTCACTATCTACCAAGAAGAGAAGAGTTAGAAGAGTTTGTAGAGTATTACTATACTCAATACAAAGTAATTGGTAATCAAGTTTCAAAAGCATTCTTGAGTTAAAAAGTAACATAAGATTTTATTTAATATCAAAAAATTGGGTAAAAAGTGAAGATTTTACACTTTTTATAATGATAAAATATATATTATCAGAGTGCTTTAAGTTATTTAATAAAGTTGTGCTAGAATTATTCTACCTAGTAAAATTTAAGGAGAAATAATGAGTAACGAATTTGAAAAAGAGTCTTTAGAATACCACAGAGCTAAAAATGAGTTTGATACAAATGGAAAGACAGGAACACTATTAACAAAGCCATGTAACACAGAAAAAGAGTTAGCAATGGCTTATAGCCCAGGTGTTGCATACCC
>CAYMGA010000027.1:0-11263 GCA_964389865.1 uncultured Nitratifractor sp. | reverse complement strand
CTCTTTGCAACTTCAAGCTGTGCTTTTGCATCTCTATCATTACCCTTTGCTTTTCGCTCTAAATTAGATATTCTCTTCTCAAGTGCATCAATATCTGCAAGTAAAAGCTCTGTTTCAATTATTTCAATATCACGAATTGGGTCGATTGAGCCTTCTACATGTGTAATATTTTCATCTTCAAAACATCTAACAATTTGCAAAATAACTTCAGTCTCTTTAATGTTAGATAAAAACTTATTCCCAAGCCCTTCGCCCTTGCTTGCACCCTTTACAAGCCCAGCAATATCAACAAAATCAATTGTAGAGTATTGAATTCTTTCAGGATTAACAATCTTTGCTAACTCTTCAAGTCTGCTATCAGGCACCGGCACAACAGCCTTATTTGGTTCAATAGTGCAAAAAGGATAATTTGCACTCTCAGCATTTTGTGCCTTTGTTAAAGCATTAAAAGTTGTTGATTTTCCTACATTTGGTAAGCCTACTAATCCAATTCCTAAACCCATATATTACTCTCTTTATAAAATTTTTTGTAATTATACTATTATAAATTTATCTTTTTGCTAACATTTAATCCAAATCCACTTAATCCTATAAATTCTGTATCTTTATGAGTAGTAATTAAGTTTATATCTTCTATACCTAATGCTTTGATAATTTGAGCACCAATACCATACTCTTTTGCTTGTTCTTTAGAGATAATTTTGGTATCTAAAAATATCAAAATTCCACCATTTATCTTTAAATAATCTATAGATTTTATTAAATTGTTATACTCTTGTTGATTTAATAATAGATCTATATCTTTTATTATATTATGAAATTTAACATTTTCTCTTTTATTTGTATTATAAAACTTAATTACAGTATGTTTCCTCTTAAGATGGTCTTCAAATATAATTTTTTCTACATTAACTCCAAAAAATTCTATCTTCTCTTTAGATTTTTCTTTGATAAGTTTTTCATTTGCTAAACGATACTCTACAATATCTGATATATATACTATTTTTAAGTTATGCTTCTTTTTAAACTCTTGTAAATCATCATATCTCGCCATTGTTCCATCATCTTTAATAATTTCACATATTACTGCAACAGGTGATAGTCCAGCTAATTTACAAAGGTCTATAGAGCCTTCTGTATGTCCTGTTCTAACTAATACCCCACCATCTTTTGCAATAAGTGGAAATATATGCCCAGGACGAACAAAATCTTTTGCTTGAGCTATTGGAGAAGCAAGTTTTCTAATACAATCATCTCTTTCAGCTGCTGATATACCAGTTTTTGCATTTGCAGAATCTATAGATATTGTAAATGCTGTTTCATGGTTAGAGTCGTTATTGCTAACCATAGGTATTAAATCTAACTCTTGTGCAATCTCTTTAGTAATAGGAGTACAAATTAAACCTCTAGCCTCTTTAGCCATAAAATTAACCATATCAGGGGTAGATAGAGTTGCTGCATAAACTAAATCTCCTTCATTCTCTCTATCTTCGTCATCCATCATGATGACCATTTTACCTCTTTTAATATCTTCTATCGCTTCTTCTACTCTTTTAATTGCTTCTGACATTATCTTCCTTTTTATACCAACTATTGGACTAAGTCAAATTATACCAAAAAAAAATAATTTTACATAATTTTGACAAAAAAATAAAAAAATGCAATTTTTTTTCTAAAACTCTTGACATTAAATAAAAAAAGTGGTATTATTCCACTCACAAAGCGAATAAGCTTTAAATGCTGGGGTATAGCCAAGCGGTAAGGCAACTGGTTTTGGTCCAGTCATTCGGGGGTTCGAATCCCTCTACCCCATCCACTTTAGAGTTTTAACTCTAAACTTTCCTATCGCGGGATAGAGCAGCTAGGTAGCTCGTCGGGCTCATAACCCGAAGGTCGGTGGTTCAAATCCATCTCCCGCAACCAAATTTTAAATTTTTACAACTTCTTATAATTAATCTCCAAAAAATGCTATAATTATATTATGAAAAATATATCTTTTAAAGTTTATAATAAATCTAATACTACCACTATTGTTTTTATAGGAGATTGGTCTATTAATAATATTGATATAATAGAAACAAAATTACTACAATTTAATAGTAAAACTTCTAATATTATATTAAATTTAGAAAATGTGGATAATTTAGATAGTAGTGGGGCTATATTAATATCAGTTTTAAAGAAGAGATTAGAAAAAGATAATTTTAATATTAAAACTATTACACAAAATAAAAAACATTTAAAGTTGCTAGATATTATTGAAGAAAATATTAGTAAACAAAAAGATATTAAAGTTAAAAAATACTCTTTTTTATATAATGTGGGTAAACAAACTTTTAATATATATTTATCTATTATTGAATTTCTCTCTTTTTTAGGTAAGTTTTTTATAAAATCTTTAAAATTATTTAAAAAAGGAAATTTTAGACTTCAAGAGATTATATATTTTATATATACAGCTGGATTAGAAGCAGTTCCTATTATTGCATTAACCTCTTTTTTAGTAGGGATTGTAATTGCATATCAAACAATTGTGCAACTTAGTAAATTTGGTGCAGATATATTTGTTGTAGATGCTTCTGTAATTGCAATAACTAGAGAGTTAGGTCCAATGATAACAGCAATAGTTGTTGCTGGTAGGAGTGCATCATCTTTTAGTGCAGAGATTGGTGCTATGAAATTAACCCAAGAGATAGATGCAATGAAAACTATGGGTTTTAAGCCATTTTACTTTTTAATAATTCCAAGAGTTGTAGCCTTACTTATTGCATTACCTATACTTATTTTTATATCTGATATAATAGGAATATTTGGGGCAATGATTGCTACAAAAATGCACATAGGATTATCTTTTAATATATTTATAGATAGGTTATATGAAGTTTTAAAAGTTAAACATTACATAATAGGTTTAATTAAAGGACCATTTTTTGCTGTTATTATTGCATTGATTGGTTCATTTCATGGACTTAGAGTTACACAAAATACAGAAAGTATTGGGCAAGAGACAACTAAAAGTGTTGTAAATGCAATTTTTTTAGTTATTGTTTGTGATGCTCTCTTTTCTGTTATATTTACAAGGTTAAACTTATGAAAAGTGTAGTTAAAGTAGAAAATATTGTAACAAAATTTGGAGCTAAAATTGTTCATAATGGGGTATCTTTAGAAGTAAAACAGAATGAGATATATGCAATATTAGGAGAGAGTGGTTCTGGAAAATCTGTATTATTAAAAGAGATTGTAATGCTTTTAAAACCATTTAGTGGAAAAATATATATATTTAATAAGGATATTAGTAGGCTAACTCCTCAAGAAATTTTAGAGTTAAAAAAAAGATGGGGTGTATTGTTTCAATTTGGTGCTCTATTTACATCTTTAAATATTGAAAATAATATAGCTTTACCATTAAAAGAATATACAAAATTGAGTAAAAAGATGCTATCATATATAGTTGATGCAAAATTAGAGATGGTAAATTTAGATAAAAGTGTTAAATATCTATATCCATATGAGTTAAGTGGAGGTATGATAAAAAGGGCTGCACTTGCAAGGACACTTTCTCTTGACCCAAAATTACTATTCTTAGATGAGCCAACAAGTGGTTTAGACCCAGTAGGAGCTAGAGCATTTGATGAGTTAATTGTTAATTTAAGGGATACCTTAGATTTAACAATAGTTATGATAACACATGATTTAGATACAATTTATAATATAGTAGATAGATTATCTATTTTAGCAGATAAAAAAGTAGTTTCAAGTGGGACTTTAGAAGAGGTATTAAAATCTAATCATCCTTTTGTAAAAAAGTTTTTTAAAAAAAGAGAGTAAATATGTATGAAAAAATAAACTATACACTTGTTGGTTTTTTTGTTATAATTTTTTTTACTTTAATATCTTTTTTTGGTTTTTGGTTAGCTAAAAGTAATATGAGTATTAAAAATTTTAATAGATACTACATAATATTCTCTGAATCTGTTGATGGTTTAAATAAAGATTCTGTTGTAAAGTTAAATGGTGTAAATGTTGGAAGATTAGAGGAGTTATCAATAAAAAAAGATGAGCCATATAAGGTAATTGCTAAAATTTTAATAAGAAAAGATATAAAAATTACAAAAGATATGTATGCAGTTTTATCTAATTTGGGAGTTACAGGTTTAAAGTTTATAAATATAATTGGTGGCAAAAGTAAAGAGATAATAGAGCCAAATAAAATAAGTTCTATTATAAATGCAAAAAGCTCATTTATAGCAAATTTAACAGAAAAAACACCAAAATTAATAAGTAAATTAAATTTATTAACTGACAATATTAGCAAAATAACTAGTAATAAAAATATAGAAAGTATTAATCATATTTTAGCTAATGGTGTAAATATAACAAATAAAGCTATTAAAATAGAAGATAAATTAATTACTACATTAAATAAATTAAATGAGCAAGATATTTCTAAAATTATAAAAGACTTAAATAAAACAGTAATATCAACTTTATTAGATTATAAAAAGTTAGCTAAAAATAGTAATAAGAGTTTAAAATTTTTAAATAATAATTTACCAAAATTAGTAACTAATTTAAATAGTAGTTTAAAATCTATTAATAGAGCTTCTATAACATTACAAAAGAGTATAAATAGGGGAGATTATAATTTAAAAAGAATTTTAAAACCAGCTATTGTAGATTTAAAAGAGTTATCAATAAAATATAATGAATTAGCAGATGAATTAACCTCTATGGCTCAAGACCCATCGGGAACAATTTTTAATGCTAAATCTTTACCTAAAGGACCGGGGGAATGAAAAGAGTATATATAATTATTTTTGTAATATTTATATTTAATGGATGCATACCAAAATCTAAACATCAAATAAATTTATATAATATTAGCCAATGTGCAAATATAAGTGGTACAACAAAGGTAAATAAAATTTTAAAATTAAGATATCCTTTGTCTTTAGGTGCTTTTGGTGGAAGTAGAATATATTATAAAAGGGGTGGCTTAACAAGTTACTATCAATATAGTCGATGGAGTGATTCTTTAAATAGTATGATTTACAAAAGCATATTAGAGACTCTTTTGAAATCTAAGAAATATAAAGATGTAATAAGTTATAACTCTTCAATAAAAGCAGATTTAGTATTAGAAGTTAATATATTAGATTTTTATCATATAGTAGATAATAATAAATCTTATCTTTTAGTTAAGATTGCAATAAAATTAACAGATGAAAAAAGTGCGAAATTGATAAAAAGTAAACTATTCACTTATAAAAAAGAGTTAAAAGTAGCAAATGCAAAAAATTTATATAAAGTAGCAAAAGAGCTACTTAATAACTTTTTAATAGAGCTTACGGAAGAGCTCTAGTTATTTTTTTTAAAACTTTGCTAGATTTATAATTACAAGCTTGATGCTCTTTACTTAAGATTTTCCAACCACTATTATATGTTTTTGTAAGATAATATATATTATTAGAACAAACTCTAATACCATTTTTTAATGCATATATTATCTTTGCACTAACTCTATTATAATTCTTTTGTTTGATATTTTTTAGATACATATATTTAAGATTTTGTGCTAACCATCCCTTATAATCAATACTATTTAAAGCATAATAACTATTATTAAACTCTAAACCTCTATTTGAAGTTAAAAGAGAGTTAATTGTTCCAATGTATTGTTTAATGTAATCTGTAGCTGATTGTTTATAATAGTTAATATTTGTTGAAGTTATTTTAGTTTTACTCTTTGAATTGCTATTACTATTATAAAAACTTAATCTTCCTAAACCATACTTTAAACCTAATGCATATCTATCTCTATGGTTAATCCAGTATATATCTTTGGATTCTGTATCAAATATTTTAACAACCAAATAATTTGGAGCATTTACATAATTAGTATAGCTTAATATTTTTGATGTATCCTTTTGAACTTTATTTAATCTTACATAGTTACCATCATTATAATAGAATGAGTGATAACCTAATCTAGAACTACTAGGCAAAATCATAAGTTTTGAACCTCTTTTAGATCTACCACCTAAAAAAGCTAATGCACAACTACTTGCACATATCCCATTTTTCTTTACTGCACTACCAATTCGATTATCTTTTAAAAATCTACCAATTTTAATACCTTCTGTTAAAACTCCACCATTACTATTAAAAACAACAATGGTTTGTCTTCTTTTGTTTAATTTTTGGTATTCTCTTTTAAGTCTATAAGCATCGCCAAATCTAATTTGTCCATAGGCATATATTAAATTATAGCCCATATAATTTTTATTTACAGAAAAGCTCATTGCTGACAACATTGCTGTACCAACAAAGGTCATTCCTAGTAAATATTTTGTTATAATATTAAATTGTATTTTCATAATACCTCTTTTAAATGAAGTGACCATAAAGGTCATTTAATTTTACCATTAAATGGATATAATTATGCTTATAAAACATAAAAATAACATTTAAATATTAACTATTTTTAGTGTATATATTTCTTTTTATGAAAAAATGGTATTATTTTAATAAATTAAATATAAAGGTGGTAAATGAATAATATTACAGAGAGTAACATGTTAGATAATTTAAATATATCAGAGTTGAGTTCAACTTTTTTACTTGGGTTATCAGTAGGATATTTTATTAAAAAAGGTTTCAAAATTACTCTATTTATTTTTGGTTTATTAACTATAATCCTATTTTGGATTAAATCACAACAGATAATAGAGATTAATAATAGCACTATTTTAAATATATTTGATATAATATCAGAAGTATTAAAAAGTTCTTATAATTTTGTATATACGCATATCAAAAGTTTAGAACCCTTAGGTGGAGCTTCTGTAATAGTAGGCTTTTTAACAGGTTTAAAAATTGGATAAAGGAGAAGTTTTGTTACAAAAATATGCACCATTAATTATATTAGCACTTTTTGCAATAGGAGTATATTTTATGATAGATGGTATGAATAATGCTTTAGCATTAGGAACAAATGCTAAATAAAATTACGACTATGATATTCCAGTAAACTCAAGTTAAAATTAAAATCGAATATAATATTAAGGGGTATAGGTGTGAAGGAGTAGAGATAAAAATTAACAATATGATAGTACTCTTTATATACCTATTCTCCTTTGCTCCCTCCTATACTCCTAAAATCTATTTGTATTTAATTTTTACTAGTTACCTATAGCCTTTAATATATCTTTTACTTTTTGATTAGGATTATCACTTTTATAGATTGGTCTTCCTACAACAATAATATCTACCTTTTTATCTTTTGCAGTATCTATTGTAGCAACTCTTTGTTGGTCATTACTATCTTCTCCAAATGGTCTAATACCTGGAGTTAAAGTTATAAAGTTACTATTTGTAGCATTTTTAATATCTAAACTCTCATATACACTAGATACAACACCATCTAACCCAGATTCATAACTTATTTTAGCAAAATCTTTAGCTTTTTTATCTATATCTTCACCATAAATATCTTTAAATGAGTTATTATCAAAAGAGGTTAGGGCAGTTACAGCTAAAACAAGTGGTCTTTTTTCTAATTTTGATAATCTCTCCATTACTGTTTGCATTGCAAATTTACCACTACTTGCATGAACATTAAACATATCTATTCCAAGCTTAGCAATCTCTTCACTAGCATCAGCCATTGTATTTGGAATATCATATAGTTTTAAATCTAAAAATATTTTAAAGTTTGGATTTATCTCTTTTATCTCTTTTATAAAATCTTTAGAATCTCTAATATAACTTCTAAAACCTACTTTTATCCATATATTATGTTCCTTTATACTTCTTAAAAGCTCTAAATTCTCCTCTTTTGTAGGTAAATCTAATGCAACACACAACTCCATACATCAACTCCAATTTTTTTTGGTATAATAATACCTAAAATTTTATAAACTGGAGTTTCATATGTTTGGTAGAAAACTAAAAGAGTATAACTTACCTGAAGATGAGTTAAATAAATTACAATATGCAATCATAAATACAAATAAAGGTGATATTATTTTAAAGCTTTACCCTAAAGATGCACCTAATACTGTTGCAAATTTTGCATATTTAGCTAATAGTGGTTTTTATGATGGTCTTAAATTTCATAGAGTAATCCCTGGCTTTATGGCTCAAGGGGGTTGCCCTTACTCTAAAACTAATCCTTCTTTGGCTGGAACAGGTGGACCTGATTGGGCAATTGCATGTGAGAGTGATAATGGAATTAAGCATAAAAGAGGAGCTTTATCAATGGCTCATGCTGGTAAAGATTCAGGTGGTAGTCAATTTTTTATCACTTTTGTAGATACTCCTCATCTTGATGGTGTACATACAGTATTTGGAGGTATTGAAGAAGATGATATTGAGAGTTTTAAAAACTTAGATAGTATTACTCAAAATGATGATATTAATTCTATTAAAGTAGTAGAAAATCTATAACTAGCACTTTTTATTGCTAGTTATATAGTGTAGCTATTGTTGCATAAGATGCAAAAAACATTAAGTGTGATATACCTTCAAAATAGTTAGTCTCTCCATTATCTGTAGTTTTCCAAGCAAGTATTATTGTTAAAAGTAGTGCTCCAACTTGAAAAGCATTAAAATCTAATGTTAGCTCTATACCGTTAGCGTATGAGAGCATCATTAAAATAGGAACAGTTAGCATTATAGATACTGTAGAAGCTCCCATTGCAATATTTACTACTCTTTGTATTTCATCTTCTCTTGCAGCTTTTATAGCTGTCATTATCTCTGGAGAGACAGCTATAATTGCAATAATTAAACCAGCAAGTCCTGCAGATATACCATACTCTTTAGCTAATACCATACCATTTTTTGCAAAAGTTTCTGCTAATACTCCAATTATAAAGATAAATATAAAAATAGCTAGTAAATTTAGTGAACTTGGGAATTTTTCGAAAATATAATCTTCGTCTTGTTCCTCTTGTATATTCTCTCTCTTTTTTCTAGCTCTCTCTTTTGCTTTTTTTTGAAGAATTTTAAATCTACTTTTACCTTCTACTCTAAAAAACTCTTTATGGGTTTTAGTTTGAAAGATAAATATAAATATATAGAATATAAAAAGTAGTATAGAAATTGCCACAGATGCACTAAATAGTTTTTGACTATCTTTTGTATAGTTAATAATGCTTGGTACTAAAAGAGCTGAAGTAGCTACTAATAGTAGTGTAGTATATGTGCTAGATGTATCTTTGTTATGCTCTTGCTCTTTATAATTTAACCCACCAATTAAAATAGCAAGTCCTAGTAGAACATTCATATCTACAATAACTGCTGATATTATTCCACCCTTTACAGTCTCTAGACCTTGTGTAGAATCAGATGTATGTAAAATTATCATAAATAGTAGAACAATTTCTACTATAACAGCAGAGAATGTCAATACAAAACTAGCATATGGTTCTTCAAATCTATCAGCTAATATATCTGTAATCTCTGCAACAGTTAAAGAGAAAGAGCCAATTGCAATAGCAATGGATAATACACTTAATACTTGATTATTAGTTATATAAAAATAGTAAGTTAAAATTGAAAAAATTATACCTAATATAATATCTGAATACTCTGATATTATGTGTGAAAGTTTAGACCTACTCTTAATCGAGGGAGGTTGTGAGTCCAAGTTGTTATCTCCTATTTTTTTGTGTAATAATATAGCTTTAAACTTAATTTTTGATTAATGGTATCTCTAAAAAAATTGAATCTTCATTTAAATTTGTAACTAAACATAATTTATTACCTAATTTAGTAATTAATTTGTCATCATTACAATATCTAGCTGTAGATTTAAACTCTAGATTTACAATACTATATCGTTTAGAATCTATAACAATATGCTCTCCAATACCTAATTTTAAAGATATATCTAAATAGGATGATGATTTAAATTGAGATAATATAACTCTAAGTAATTTTAAAAATTCATTTTGATTGATAAGAATGTGAGGAATATCTTGATCTGTAAAAACTCTAATATCTGTTGTAGATTCTATTTTAAATTGAATAATAGAAACATCTAATAATTTATTTAAATCTGTTAAAGTGTAATTCTTTTTTTGATTTTCAATGATCATTTTTTCTCTAGGTCTATAATATAACCTTATTGAAATCCATTCATCATTTATATAGCTTACAGTGATTGAATAAAACTTTAAATGATTATAATTTAATTCTAATTGAGTTGTTTTACTTCCATATTCTTTAGGTGCATGATTTAGAGCTAAATTGAATATATCTTTTACTCCAACATAGCTCATTAATATTTCAGCATTACTATTGATATATATTATATGACCACTATGATTAAATACAATTATAGGATTATTATCACTCTCTACTAAAAATTTAAAATCTATTTCATAAGTATTCATTTACCTTTTTCCTTAATGTATTTCTATTAATACCCAATATTTCAGATAATTTTAATTGTGACTTATATATATCTAATCCTGCCTTAATTAACTCTTTTTCAAATATAGATAATTGTTTTTTATATATATTTTCACCTTCATAATTTTTTAAAAAGTAATTATATAATAGTAAAGATAATTCATTCTTATCTATATTCTTTAAAAGCACACTTTTGTATATTGAAGTTTTTAAACTCTTTAAGTTTTTAGATATATCTAAATCTTTTGTATCTATTGTAATATTTTCATCAATATCAAATACCTCTTTTGCTTCTTGTAGATAGATATTAGATATAGCTTTAATATCTTCATCTCTCTCTCTTAAAGGTGGTAAATGGTATATAAAAGCAAATTTTTCTTTAATCCTCTTACTTAAGTTCTTTCCATTATAAATTGCAACTATATTTTTGTGTTCAAAATTTAAGCTATCTAAATCAGAAATTTTTTCAAAATTTTCTATAACAACATAATTATTCTCTTTTAGTGCTTTTTGCACCTCTAAAAGATTAGAGCCATCTACCCAAAGAGAATCTTTATATATACTCTTAACTAATTGTGTTTTGCCATTATATCGTTCTCCATATATAATAGAAGAGATAAATATTTCCATAGTAGATTGCATAGATTGATAAATTTTATTCATAATTTTAGAGTAGTTTATTAAATACATATTTTATCCTAGGTTAATACTTTGCTACAATTATAACCTATATTTTATAATAATTTTGCCTAAAAAATAATCTTTATAGATGCCAAGTGACATCTATAAAGATATTCTATTTAATATATTTAGCTCTTATCTCTTTAACAGCCTCTACCATATT
>CAYMGA010000026.1:0-11344 GCA_964389865.1 uncultured Nitratifractor sp. | reverse complement strand
TTGTTTTAGGCAAACATCTTTGGGCTTTTTTATTATACGATGACACAATCTATCCGATAATCAGAAACCAAAAATTAATTACAAACAGCCAATTCTATCTTATAAGTGCGTAAGGTCAGTTTTTAAGTTAAGTATGACAGGTTTCACTTTTAATTAAACAACAAACGGCTCTAAAACAACCAATTCCAAAGAAAAGACTTATAGTCCAGCAAAATAGAATGCTTTAGTTCCGAAAAAAAGCTTTTTGCTTTATGCCTTTAGCTTTAAGCAACGAAATAAAGCTTATTTTATTGATATTGAGCGAGTGGATGGTGCCTATTTATTGTATCTTTTAAGTGAGGTTTTTGTATATGGGTATATATTTGTGTTGTAAGAAGTGAGCTATGTCCTAATAACTCTTGAACAACCCTTAAATCTGCACCACCAAGAATTAAGGCACTAGCATAAGAGTGTCTTAAAACATGAGGTGATACATTTAAATATTTTTTAGTAATTTTAAATATTGAGATTCTACTAATTTGCTCTTTTTTATAGTTTATAAATATGTATGGATTATTATCACTTCTTTCATTTAAGTATAAATTTAATGCTGATTGTGCCTTTTTTGCAATAGGGACAACTCTCTCTTTTTCTCCTTTTGCATATCTAACTCTTAGCCATCCATTATCTAAATCTGATTTTTGAGCATTTATAGCTTCGCTTACACGAACACCTGATGCATATAGAAATAGAATAATTGCTATATCTCTTAAATCTAGCCAATTTTTTACTTTTATATTTTCAATACTATCTATAATTTGTTTATGTTCTAAAAAGTGGGGTAGAGATTTTGGAATTTTTGCACTTGGAATATCTACATTAACAAGACCAAACTCTAACTCTTTAGCAAAATTGTAAAAGGCATTAATAGATGCTAATTTTCTATTTAGAGTTCTACTATTTTTAAAGTTTGATAAAAATAGTATTATATCACTACTATCTCTTTTTAGTAGAGGCTTGTTACTAAATTGGCTAAATTGTTCCATATCTTTTAAATAGGCAGATATAGAGTTTTTACTTAAACCTTTATTTATTATTAAATATTCGCTAAAGGCTTCTAATAGGGGTTTATTCATAACTTAATATACTTAAATCTACCTTTTTATCATCTATATACAAATATTTACCAGATACAAAACTATAACTATGAGCAGCACCTACACTATAAACTTTATGTTTTTGTAAATTATCATCCATTACAACTAAAGAGCCACTTTTGGCGTATGCATAAACTTTTCCATCAAATGCTGCAATAGTTGCAAAGTTAGCATATGCAAATCTCTTTTGGGCAACTTTTTCTAAATTGCTTGTTAGTTTTTCTACTTTTCCATCTCGTGTGAGTAGGTATATCATACCATTATGAATAGTTAAATCTGCAACTTTAATATTATACTCTTTTTTACCATTTGCATTAACAGATAATAGCACACTTGGAGTTGCCACAATTAGTGAACCATTTAAAGTTTTAGCAAATATTATATTTCCATAATTTTTATGTTTTCCAACAGGAATTACCCCTGGTTCTGTTGGGACATTCATATTTATCATAATTAATTTGCCATCAAGAGTTGGTATTGCTATAAAGTTTCTAGTGATAATTGGATTTGCTAAGCGACTATCTACTGCATTGCCACCACCAAACTCTTTTTGGTAAATTACTTTATTTATAAAAGGATTATATATTCCAAATCTATTGCCTTGAAGCAGATAAGCAATCCCCTTAGAGTAAGCAACACCACTAACTAATGGAGCTTCTAATTTAGTAGTTGCTAACTCTTCTCCATTACTTTTTAATACTAAAATATTACCACTCATATCAGCAGCTAAAATTCTACCACCATCACTACTTACATAGTAGTAACCTTTGGGCAAAATAACGCTACCTTCACCCTCTGGTGTTATATAACTTCCATCAGTGAATGTTACACCATCTCTAATAATGTTAAATACTCTCTTACCATGTCTAATAGTATAACTATTTGTGCTAATACCAGCAGAGCTTTTTAACATATCTGGAACAAATTTCGAAGTATCTACATTACAGCCAGAAAATATAGCAACTACAATAAGTGCTAGAGTTGCTTTTTGTTTCATAAGAAAGCTCCTATTTAGTTATGGTATAGTGTTCTAAAAGCCTTGCAACAGGCGCAACAGGTGAATTTTTTGGAATAGTTGCTAATATATTTTTAGCTTCACTCTTTTTACCATCTTTAATTAAAAGATAGGCTTTTTGAATTAGAGCAAGATTTGTATAGTAAATTGAATCTTTAGGAGAACTTTCTAAAACTCCTAAATGGTAATTGACAACATCTTTTAAAAAGTCACTATTTTGTTCAACTTTACTTAAAGCCTCTTTATTTTCACTATTAACAGCTTTAGAGTAGCTATACAGGGCAAATAGTTTTGGATTATTCTCTTTTAAAACTTCTAAAGCTTTTGTATCTTTAGGATTTTTTTGTAGAGTTAAAAGTGCACTATTTGCTTTTTCTAACTTTTGCATTTTTAAATAGTTATTAACTTTATAACCTGCAAAAGCAATAATAATTAGTGTAACTCCTGCAATAATAGGTGTTTTATACTTTTTAAAAAACTTTTCTAAGTGAAACGCTTGTTCTAATAACTTTTCATCACTACTTAACTCTCTTTTAACTTCGTTTAAACCATCTTTAATATCCATTAAGAAACCTTAAAATTAATATTTCTTACTATTATAACCATTTAGAACTTAAAGCTTTTATTAAGAGTTTAGTTTCTTTCGCTCTTTTATAGAAGATTGAGAGAATTTTATTAAATCATCAGTTGTTTTTATGGAAGATGGTAGATTTTTTAGTGACTCTTGCATTATTTTCCAAGAGCACTCAGCATCAAAGTAGGCTCTATGGTGAGAAGTTAAATCTATATTTAGGGTATCGCATAAACCAGCTAAACCATATTTGGGACTCTTAATTGTTCTTTTTGCTAACTCTATTGTGCATAATCTAATATTTCCAATACACCCTAAGCCAAATCGTTTAAATGACGCACTTAAAAAGGTATAATCAAATGCAACATTGTGTGCAACAAAGATTGCATCTGTCATAAAGTTTTTTAACATTAAAAGAGCATCTTTTCTACTTGGCGCATCAATTAAATCATCTATACTAATACCTGTAAGTTCAGCTATATTATCTGGTAAAAATGTACAAGATACAAATGTCTCTAACTTATCAATAATTTGCCCATTTTTTACCTTTAATGCCCCAATTTCTATAACTTGAGAACGCCCTGGATTTGAGCCATTTGTCTCTATATCTACAATTACATACTCTTGCTCTTTATAATTTGTAAACATTGGTTTAAAAATAAAGCCATTATCTTTTTGTTCAATTGGGTACCCATTTACTTGTAATAGTAGAGTAATAGTATCTGCATCTTCTAAAAGAGTAGATTTTTTCTTGATAATTTCATAAAACTTTTTCTCTTCTAAAAAGCCACCATTTTTTCTAAAAGTGTGCGTTAAATAATCAAAGAGTAGCTGCATTTTTTATAAACTCTTTTATCTTTTTTAAATCTTTTTTGCCTTTGCTCTTTTCTACTCCACTACTTACATCTACTCCATAAAAATTAAAACCTTTTAATTGTTTTAAGTTATCAGGAGTTAAGCCTCCAGCAATTATAATTTTAGAGCAATCCATATTTTTAAACCACTCTAAATTAAGCCTTTTGCCACTACCTCCATAACTTTCGCAGTAAGCATCTATTAATTTATAGCCTTGAAATTTTTGAATATCTTTAGCGCTTTTAGCTCTAATAACGGGTAGGGTTTTAAAGTTGATAGTCTCTAAAAAATCTTTTGTAACATCAAAATGAATTTGAGCAATATCTATGTTGGATAGTTTTGCTCCATTTTCTATTTGCTCTTTTGTATGTTCTACAAATAGACCAACTTTTGTAACAAATGGTGGTAGTTTTTCTATTATTTTTGCTGTCTCTTCAAAACTTATATATCGAGGAGATTTTTTATAAAAGACAAAACCTAAAGCATTAGCTCCTGCTTCACATGCAAACATAGCATCATCATAATTAGTTAAACCACATATTTTAATACGCATTACTTTAGACTCTCTATCGCCTCTTTTACTCCATTTGGATGTTTATATACATAGCTTCCTGCAACTACTATATCAACACCAGCCTCTTTTAATTTTGCAATATTTTTATCACTCACTCCACCATCTACTTCTATTAAACATTTTGGATTTTTTCGTGCTATTAACTCTTTTAGTTGAATAACCTTTTCTATTACAGAGGGTATAAATTTTTGTCCACCAAAACCTGGGTTTACACTCATTAAAAGAACCATATCAACATCTTCTATAATATTTTCTAACATACTAATTGGAGTGTGTGGATTTAAAACAATAGCAGGGTTAATATTTAGTGAGCGAATTTTGTTAGCTACTCTATTAACATGATTTTCGCTCTCTATATGAAAAGATATATATTTTGGCTTAAGTGGGGCAAATAGGTCAACAAAAAAGTTATTATCTTCTACCATTAAATGAATATCTAAAGGTTTACTAGAGGCTTTTTTAACAGCCTCTACAACAACAGGACCTATAGTTAAATTTGGCACAAAATGTCCATCCATTACATCTACATGCACTAAATCACATCCACCATCACAAATAGCCTTTACATCTTTTGCTAAGTTTCCAAAATCTGCCGAAAGAATACTTGGTGCTACAAGCATAAAATACCTTTAAAAAATAATTTACACATTATATCAAAAATTGCTTCTACTTAAATTTATTAAATATATCTTAAATCTAAAATAGTTAATAATCTGACATATTTTCGTTATAAAGATAAAAAATTGATTATTATTATAAATATAATAGTTAGGAGTTAGCAATGAGGCAAATTATAAAAATTATATCAATTTTATTAGCTACAACAATTTTCTTGAGTGCAAACTCTATAGAAGAGAAGGCGTTTAATGCATATAAAAGAGGAGATTATAGGAGTGCTATTAAATTATATACAAAATCAGCAAAAAATAAAAATTTAAAAGCTTATCTTATGTTAGCACTCTTTTATGAAAAGGGTATAGGTGTAGAACAAAATAGGCTACAAGCTATTAAGTTTTATAAGTATATCTTAAAAAGAAGTAGTAATTTAAAAAGAATTGTAAGTAGAAAAGATATTAAAAAGGTAAATATTACTATAGCTGCATTAGAGAGATTGGCAGTTTTAGAAAATAGCCGTAAATATCTTAGATTAGCAAAAAAGTTACAAGAGTTTAAAAAAAATATAGATATATCTAAAACAGAGTTATTTGACTCAACAAATAGTGAAAATGATTATCTTATTTTATGTCCAAATGCTGAAATTATACCACCAGAAGATAGAGAGGGTATAGAGGAGTTTGATTGTGCTTTATTTGAGTATTTTCCTAAAAAGATGGTAAAATTTATGAGACTTAGAAGATTAAGATTTAAAGTTTTAAAGATGCCTGTAGAAAAGGGTCTTAAAGTTTTTAATAAGTTAGAAAAACAAATTGCAGAAGTTAGAAAACCATTAATTGAGTATTTACAACAAGAGGTTGTAAATTGTTATAATATAGCAAGAGATATAAATGGTATCCACTCTTGCGATTATGACTATTTATTGAAAACTGACCCACTACTGTTTAAAAATAGAGCTTATAATATGGAGCAGTATGTATTGCATCATAACTTTAAAAATAGAGATTTAACAAAAAAAGATAAAGAGATTTTAATAGATAATTTAATTAAAAAAATTTCAGATGGAACTTATTTGAAAAAATATGAAAATATGGTAAAATAGTGAAAAAAAGGATTTATCATAGATATTTTTACCATTTTATTGATAATATTTATACTAGTAGCTACTATTATTGGTTATTACTTCTATTTAAGAGAGAAGAATCAAGAGTATGAAAAAGCACAAGAGGGATATTGCCCTAAATGTAAACAAAAGAGTATGGAGCTTGTAGATATTAGAGGTAGTGGGTGTTCGCCGAAAATTGTAACTTATAGATGCTATAATTGTGGTTATGAAAATAGCTTTACTCAAGCTTCTAACTGTTCTATTTAAGTGGATGTGCTTTTAAGTAGTTTTTTAATTTTGTAGAGTTTGTTAATTTTGTATAAATTTGGGTAGTTGCCATTGAGCTATGCCCTAATAGTTCACTAACATCTGATACTCTTGCTCCTTCTTCTAGTAAATCACTTGCAAAAGAGTGTCTTAATTGGTGTGGTGTTGCTTTTACTCCATATGCTTTAAAGAGTTTATTTACTCTATATCGAATTTGAGAATTAGTTAGAGGTTTATTGCTCTTTTCTAATAAATACTCTTTTGGGTTATAGTGATTTATGTATTTATTTAAATCATCTCTTAGTGAACCAATAATTGGAATTTCTCGCATTTTAGAGCCTTTACCTAAAACTCTAACCCATTCATTTGATATATTTTCTAACTTTAAACTTGATAATTCACTAATTCTTAGCCCTAAAGAGTAGAGCATTTTTATAATAACTCTATCTTGTAGGGAGGCGCTATTTAAAACTTCTAAAATATTAGCCCTTTTTAATGGTTTTGGTAAGGTTTTTGGTGTTTTAGGACTTTGTGCACCTTTTAATTTTATATTTTTATGATGCATAGTATTAATATATTTTATATAAGAGCGTATAGCACTCAATTTTGTAGATTGTGCTCTTTTAGAGTGATTTGCAAGGTGTAATCTAAGAGGCATAATATTTACAATAGTATAATCTTCTCTCTCTTCGATTTCATGATTTTTAATTAACTCTTTTAGAGATATAGAGTATGTTTTAATAGTTTGAGGGCTATAACCTCTAATATTTTTAAGATACTCTAAATACTCTTTTAAATAGTTTTTTAGATACATTATTCAACTATATCTCCATGTAAAAGTGTAATATTTGCTCTATTAATTTTTACTTTTAAAATTTTACCAAGTAACTCTTCGCTTCCTTCTACCATTACTAAGCGACCCTCATCACTTCTTCCTGCAACTTTTCCATCACTTTTTAACTCTTCGAACAGAACTTCTACAACTTTACCAACTTGTGCATCCATAATCTCTTTTTGAATCTCTTTATGTCTAGCTTGTAGGGTTTGTAATCTTTTTGATGCAACTTCACTATCTACTTGGTTTTCATAAGTAGCTGCTGGAGTATGAGGTCTTGGCGAGTATTTAAAAGAGAATAGTGCATCAAATTTAACTTTTTCTAATACATCCATAGTATCTGCAAAATCTTCATCACTCTCTCCTGGAAAGCCAACAATAATATCTGTTGATATAGCTACATTTGGCACAAGTTCTCTTATCTTTTTGCATCTATTTAAAAACCACTCTTTAGTATAGCCTCTCTTCATATCTTTTAAGAGTTTGCTTGAACCACTTTGCAAAGGAACATGAATTTGTTTACAAATTTTAGGATTAGATGCAAACTCTTCTAAAAATTCATCATCCATATGGAGTGGATGAGGTGAACTAAATCTAATTCTCTTTAAACCTTTGACTTTACTTACCTCTCTTAAAAGCTCTGTAAAGTTTTTTGCTTCACTATTATTACTAAAACGGCGACCATAATTATTTACATTTTGTCCAAGTAGTGTAACCTCTTTAGCTCCAGTTAAAACTGCTTTTTCTACCTCTTTTATAATTAAGTTGCTAGGTATTGAAATCTCTTCTCCTCTAGTTACTGGCACAATACAAAATGAGCACTGTTTATCGCAACCAATAGAGATATTTACCATAGCTTTATATATATTAGAGCGAAAATCTCCAAACATATAGTTACTCTCATCATAAGAGGTATCTATCTCAACAGCTCCTTTTTTATCTAAAACTTCTGTAATCTTAGATACATTTCTTGCCCCAATTACAAAATCGACAAAGTTGGCTCTTTTTATAATATCTTTACCTAAATGACTAGCAGTGCATCCTGCAACACCAATTTTTGCACCTTCTTTTCTAACTTTGGCAAATTGACCAAGTTCTGAAAATAGCTTAGATACAGGCTTTTCTCTAACTGAACAAGTATTAATTATAATTAAATCTGCTTCTTTAATATCATTTGTTAATTCATATTGCTCTTTTTGACTCAACTCTGCAATCATATGTTCACTATCGCGAACATTCATTGCACAGCCTAGTGTTTCTATAAATAATTTTTTCATAATTTAAAGAATATGCACTTCATAAATATAGTCTAAATCGCCTAAGCCATATTTTGCCTCTCTTAAAAATAGGCTTTTACCTTGCTCTTCAAAATACTCTTTAAGTGCTATTAAGTTTTTATGTTCATTTTCTCTATCGAAATAGTAAAACTGTTTTTTATCTAAATGTGACTCTATTTGCTCAAGTGTAATCTTTTTTGTCTTTGCATTCATAGATTTTTTTGCTAATATAAACTCCATAACTTTACCTTTATTATAATCTTTTTTGAAATTATACCCAAATTAAGTTTTTTTTAGCTATAATTATAATCTACATTAAAACAATCCCTTCAAAGGCTTCATTGTTGATTATTTTTTGGTGATTGTAAAAGAGGATTTTTATGGAAAAAGTTAATACAATTATAGAGGCTATTGCACACGATAAAGATATACCAGTATCAAGAGCAAAAGAGGCATTTAAGAGTGCACTTATAAATACAGCAAAAAGATTAGAGGGTAGAAATTGTAAGTTTGAAGTTGTAGATAATATGGATGATGATAAGATTGAAGTTTATCGAGTTTTAACAGTAGTTAAAGATGATGACCCAAGATTAAAAGATACTCCAGAGATTTTTATAACAATAGATGAAGCTAAAGAGTATGGTGAAGTTGAAGTTGGTGATGAGATTAGATTAGATTTTAATTTAGAAGATTATGGCAGAACGGGTGCTGCAAATTTATATCAAGAGTTAGAGTATCATTTACAAAGAAATGTAGAGCAAGAGTTATTTGAAAGCTACAAAAATAGAGTAGGTGAGATAATTATCGGTGTTGTAAATAGAGTTGATGAAGATGATAATACTTATGTTGAAATTGGTGAGTTAAATGGTATTTTAACTATGAGAAACCGTATTAAAGGGGAGAGATTTGTTGTTGGTGATACAGTAAAAGCTCTACTTAAGTTTGTAAAAGTTGACCCTAAATTTGGAATGTTTTTAGAACTTACAAGAACTTCTCCTAAATTTTTAGAAGCTCTATTGGAAAAAGAAGTGCCAGAGATAGAAGATGGTTATGTAGAGATAGTATCAACTGCTAGAATACCTGGAGATAGAGCAAAAGTTGCAGTTACTACAAATAGACCAAATATAGATGCAGTAGGTGCAACAGTTGGAAGCTCTGGAGTTAGAATTAATGCTGTAAGTAATGAGTTAAATGGTGAAAATATAGATTGTATTGAATACTCTCCTGTTCCAGAGATATATATATCTAGGGCTCTCTCTCCTGCTGTTGTTCAAAGAGTTAGAGTTATAAGCAATAAAGCGGGTGATAAAAGAGCTATTGTAGATGTTACAAGTGACCAAAAAGCTAAAGCTATTGGTAAGAGTGGTATTAATATTAGATTAGCTTCAATGCTTACTAAATTTGCAATTGAACTTAATGATGTAGAGGGTGTGACTACTACGACTTTAGAGAAACAAGAAGGTAGTGTAACTAAAACTACGGATGCATCAGCATTAGAAAACTTATTTAAATAGTAACCTAAAATTAAAATCAAATATAATATCAAGTGGGGTATAGGTAAGTAGTATCATATTATTGATTTATTATCTCTACTCCTTCACACCTCTACACCTCTACTCCTTTAAAATTTATTTGTGTTTAATTTTTACTAGCTACTTAAATAGTCCTTAAGCAATTTTAGAGTAATATTTCACTCTAAAATTTTTATATGCACTCTTAGCTCAGCTGGATAGAGCATCTGATTGCGGTTCAGAAGGTCACAGGTTCGAATCCTGTAGAGTGTACCACCTATATTTTCTCTTTAAAGTATCAATTTACTACTACTCTTAATATTAACTATTGTAAAATTTGGATTAAGAATAAGTTTATAGGAATTATATATGTATATATTAGCCATTAGCTCTTCGAAAATTGTTTTTGAATTATTAAATATGGTTTTAAAAGGTGATGATAGAGAGATAGAGTTTGTTAATTCAATAGAAGAGGCACAAGAGGATAGTTATAATATAATATTTATAGATGATACTACTTCTGATATAAATACAGAGCTAGAGAGTATCATTAATAATTATAGTTATGATAAGCTTATATTTATAGGTTCTAACCCTATTATAGAAGCCAAGGTAGATATGGTTATAAAAAAACCATTTTTACCTAAAGATATTAAAGAGATAATAGAATCTATAGATATTAAGCCATTAATCAAAAAAGATAGCGCTTCTACTAATGTATTAGACCTTGATGAGATAGAGAAGATAAAAGCATTAATGAATTTAGATGATGAAGAGGAAGAAGATAACATAAATTATGAGAGTAGTTTTTTTGAGTTACTAGAGGATAAAGAGAGTTTAAACTTAAAGAAAAAAGGTGCTAAAGAGTTTCTTTATGAATGCACAAATTTAAATAGAAAAGAGCTTAAAAAGTTACTTAAAGGTGCTAAAGTATCTATAAAAATTAAATTTAAAAGTAGTGATAATGAGTAGTGCAATTTTAGTTCTTTCAGGTCCTAGTGGCGCAGGGAAAAGCACTATAATCGATGCTGCTTCAAGTGAGATTGGTGAATTTTACTTTTCTGTATCTACAACTACAAGAGCTCCTAGAGATGGTGAAGTAGAGGGAGTTGATTACCATTTTGTAACTAAAGAACAATTTGAAGAGGGGATAAAAAGAGGTGATTTTTTAGAGTATGCAAAGGTGCATGATAACTACTATGGAACATCTCTAAAGCCCGTTAAAGAGGCTTTAAGTGCTGGGAAATTGGTTATTTTTGATATTGATGTTCAAGGGCATAGACTTGTTAAAGAGAGCATGGAAGATGTTGTAGTAAGTGTTTTTATAACACCACCAACGCTTAAAGAGTTAGAAAAAAGATTACTCTCAAGAGCAACTGATAGTAGTGAAATTATAAAACGCCGTATAGAGAATGCTAAAGAGGAGATAGAGGCAATAGACGAGTATGATTTTGTAATAATTAATGATAATATAGAAGATGCAAAAGATAAATTTGTAGCAATTGCAAATGCCGCTAGAAATAGATGGAGTAAAGAGAGCTTAAATAGATTTAAAAAAGAGTGGCTTACTCTCTAATTTCAAT
>CAYMGA010000025.1:0-11382 GCA_964389865.1 uncultured Nitratifractor sp. | reverse complement strand
AATGAGACTAAAAATGTATTTGGTCTAATGCCACATCCTGAGAGAGCAATAGAGTTAGCTCTTGGCTCTATTGATGGAATTAAAATGTTAGAGGGTTTTAAAGATTGAAAAAATCTTATAATCTATTAAGAGTTATAACTATAATACTCTTAATAACATCTCTTTATGCTACAAATACACCATATAGTTATAGTTATATTCCAAAATTTGTATATAAAAATCAAGTATTTCCTGTTACTATATTAGCAAAACACTATAATCCAAACGACCCTTTACACTTTGAGTATGATATTGTATCTCCACTTCAGCCACTCAATCCTAAACCTACACAACTAATTAATAAAGATGGAGCATTTTTTACATTTTACTTTAAAGCAGATACTCAAGAAAAAAGTTTAACTCTACCACAATTATCAATTTGGAATTTAAGTTATACATATATGCTACATCCTCAAAAAATAGAGATAAAAGATTTAGATAATATAATAACAGATGATTTTTCTAATATAATTGCATCTAATTTAAGAGTAAATAGTATCAAAGTTGACCCTTATGATGAAAATAACTCTTTAGTTACTCTTAAATTAGAAGCAAATGAAGCAAACTTAGAAGATATTAGATTACCTAATGTAACAGATGATGGAACAGAAGATATAAAAAGAGATGGTTCAAAAGTTACAGGGAAATACTATTTTATAATTCCTAGCTCTAAAAAATATATAAATTTAACATATTATAATTTAATAAAAAATAGAATGGAAACTAAAAAAATATCATTAATAAATAAGAGAGGTTATGCCGATAGAATAGAATTAAAACCTAAAGATTTAGATTTTGAAAAGATAAAAAGATATATTCTTATAGGTTTAACTTTACTATTTATTATTTTACTTATTTTAACTAAAGATAAACTCTATCTTTTTATATCAATAGTATTAATCTCTCTTTTAATTTATGTATATTATCCTAAAAAAACTATATGTATTCAAGAGGGGGCTTCTTTATATATATTACCAACACAAAATAGTAATATAAGTAAAATTTTAGATAAACAGATAGATGTGACTGTTAAGAGAAGATATAAAAACTTTAGTAAAATAGAGTATAAAAATTCAATTTCAGGGTGGGTAAAAGATGAAGACTTATGCAAAAATTAGATTTTATTGGGGTGCATTTGTAATCTCAACTATTGTTGCAGTTGGTATGATACCTTTAATTACCGTTTTCCCAAAATATAAAGGCACTATTATGCATAAATTAAATAGATTAATTCTATTTTTCATGGGTGCAAAACTTAAAACTTTTGGGAAAAGAGATAAAAAAGCAAATCTTTTTTTAATAAATCATCAAGGAATTATGGATATTATAGCACTTGAGGCAGTTGAAAATACTCATTTTAGATGGGTAGCTAAAAAAGAGCTTTTTGAAACACCTTGGTTTGGGTATCTATTAAAAAATGGAGATATGATAGAAGTAGATAGAGAGAGTAAAGCTGGTTTAATTAAATTATTAAAAGATGTAAAAGAGTCTATAGAAGTTAAAAAAAGAGCAGTAGCTATCTTTCCAGAAGGCACAAGAGCAAAGAACCAAAAGCTATTACCATTTAAAGCAGGTTCAAAAATAGTTGCAAATAAATTGAAAATGAGAGTTCAACCAATTGTGATAACTGGTAGTAAATATGTATTGAATGAACATAACAGAACCGGACATAGTGGCACTATTAATATTCACTATTTAGATGCATTTGATGTTCAAGATGCATCTAAAAACTGGTATGAAGAAGTTAAAGAGAAGATGCAAAAAGTAATTGAAGAAGATGAAAAAAAAGGTATATATAGATAGATGATAATTAGAAAAGAGTATAAATTTGAAAATGCACATATTGTAAGAGATTGTTCGACCCTTAGATGTAGCCAAAATATTCATGGTCACTCATATAGAGTTGAAGTTATGTTAGAATCAAACTATTTAGATGATGGTCAAATGGTTTATGATTTTGGATTAACAAAACTCTATATTAAAGAGTTTATTGACTCTTTTGACCATGCAATAACGCTATATAATAGAGATAATCCAGAGTATTTAAAAGATATGAAAAAACATAGTAAAAGATGGATAGAGTTACCTGTAAATCCATCAGCTGAACAATTTAGTAGAGTCTTTTTTATTGTGATAGATTCTATTTTATCACTATCTACTATGAATAATAATGAAAAAGAGGTTAATTTATATAGTATTATTGTTCATGAAACACAAACAGGTTATGCACAATGTTTTAGAAAAGATGCTTATTCTGAAAATATGGGTTTAATTAATAAAGAAGATATTAAATTTTCTAAACAAATAGAGAGTGAATGGAGAGATAAAGAGTTTTGGAATAATATATTAAAGAGCAATACTTTAAATACTCCAAAATTTGTATAAAGTAAATGTAAAATTAATAACTTAAGAAAAAAAATGTGTTATAATATATCGTCTAATTAAGATTTTTAATATCTTATAGCAAATTCAAAAAGGGGTTTTAATGAATAAGACTATTATAATTTCAGTAGCTACTGTTGCCGTGTTAACTTTTAGTGGATGTGGAAATCAATCTAAAGAAGAGAGTAGTAAAAATAATACAACTACTACTGTAGAAAAAACTACACAAGAGGTTAAAGAGAGTGCCTCTAAAGTTGCAGAGGCAACAAAAGAAGTTGCTACTAAAACCGTAGAAAAAGCTAAAGAGGCTACTGCTAAAACAGTAGAAAAAGCTAAAGAAGCGGTAGAGACTACAAAAGAGGTTGCTGCTAAGACTACAGAAGCTGTAAAAGAGAGTGCTACTAAAGCAACAGAGGCTACAAAAGAAGCAGTGACTAAAGCTGCCCAAAAAGTAGAAAAAGCTGTATCTAGTAGCAACGATAAAGGAAAAGCAGTATTTGCAAAATGTGTAAGTTGCCATGGTGCTGATGGTAAAACTAAAGCACTTGGAAAATCAGAAATTATTGCTGGACAAGCAGTAGCAGATTTAGAGAAAAAACTTTCAGAATATAAAGCAGGAACAAGAAATGTTGCTGGTATGGGTACACTTATGAATGGTCAAGTAAAAGGCTTAAGTGATGATGATATAAAAGCAGTAGCTGAATATATATCTTCTTTAAAATAATTAAACTTATTTTTAATCCCCTTAAATTTAGGGGATTAAGCCAATGCCAATGAAATAAGCTTTATTTTTTTTCTAAAAGCTGAATGCATAAAAGACAAATTTTTTAGGAACTAAAGCATTAGATGATTTGCTTGACTGGGGATGTGCTATATGTGAGCAAATTCGAGATTCCAAAAAAAAAGCTTTGTGCTTTATGCATTTAGCTTTTAGCAAAAATATTAACAAAACTCCAAAGCTACACCCTCTCTTAAGCTATCATCTATAACTATTGATTTATCTTTTTTTAACATATCATAGAATTTTCTAAAAATTAATACTCCTGCAATAATTAAATCTTCTCTACCAACACCTACAGCAATTTGTCTATTCTTTTTATCCATTTTTATTAACTTTTCAAGGTAAAAATTTAAATCATCATAAGTTAATATAGTTCCATTTACAACCTTTCCATTATATGTTTCATAATTTAAATTATGCTTTAATGCAGCAATAGTTGTTGGAGTCCCAGCTGTTGCTACAAAAATTAACTCTTTATTATTAAACTCTTTTATATAATCTAAAATTGGTTCACTAAGCTTTTCTATAAGTTTTTCTATATTATCTAAATCTTTAGCTTCTGATACAACTGTTACAATACCTAACTTAAAACTCTTTGTATATATTTTATTATCTATATAAAATGTAACTTCAGTTGATGCACCACCTATATCTACCACTACAAAATCTTTATCTATTCCCATAATTTCTAGTCTATTTTTAACTGCTTTTAGTGTTAAAATTGCCTCTTGTTTTGAATCTATAACTTCAAACTCTATACCTGTATTCTCTTTAATTTTAGAAATTACCTCTTTAGAATTTGTTGCTACTCTCATAGCTTCTGTTGTAACAGCTTTTATTTTACAATTAGTAAAATCTAATCTATCTTTAGCTATATTTAAAGCTTCTATAATTCTAGAAATTGCTCCTTCATCTATAATACCTTTATCAACTAAAGAACTAGCTGTTCTAACAGTAAAAGAGCAGCTATCTATTACCTCTCTTTTTTTACAATCAAACTTAACAACTCCAAGCGAATTAGACCCCAAATCTATACCAATAATACAACTCATTTTAAACTATTACCCTATTTATAAACTTAGCTTATTATATACTCTATTTCTTAAAGAAAACAACTACAAAAATTAATTTACTAAAAACCAAAGAGATAAAGTTAAAAGTTTTGAAGTTATAGAGACAATAGTTTAATAATATGATATTACTCTCTATACACCTCTTCTCCTCTACCCCTCTACTCCTTTGAAAGTTATTTATATTTAATTCTTACTAACTACTTAATATAGTTTATAAATATTACACATAAAAGTTATATAATCCCAACATAAAACTTAAATAACTTAAAGTTATGCAACCTATATTGCATAAAAGCATTAAATATTTTAGTAAAATCTAGTAAAAAACGAGGTGAAAATGCATCAAAAAATTTTAGATATTAAAAATGAAGTAAAAAAAATTATTGTTGGTCAAGAGCATTTAATAGATGCAATGCTTATTGGCTTAATTACAAATGGTCATATTTTAGTAGAGGGTGTGCCAGGTCTTGCAAAAACAACAGCAATTAATGCACTAGCTAAAGCTATTGGTTTAGATTTTAAAAGAATTCAATTTACTCCAGACCTTCTGCCAAGTGATATTACAGGCACAGAGGTTTATAACCCTAAAGAGGCAAACTTTTATATAAAAAAGGGTCCTGTATTTACAAATTTACTATTAGCTGATGAGATAAATAGAGCTCCAGCTAAAGTTCAAGCAGCTCTTCTTGAAGTTATGCAAGAGAAGCAGATTACAATTGCAGATAGCACATTTAAATTAGATTTACCCTTTTTAGTTTTAGCAACACAAAACCCAGTCGAACAAGAGGGAGCTTATAAATTGCCAGAAGCTCAACTTGATAGATTTATGTTAAATGTTTTAGTTAACTATAATAGTTTTGATGAAGAGTTTGAGATTGTTAATAGAGTAGCTAAAAATGGATTCAAAGAGATTACAAAAGTGGCAAATAAAGAGGATTTAGATGAACTTAAAAAACTATATCAGAGTGTGCATGTAGATGATGCAATTCAAAAATATATGTTAAAAATTGTATTTGCAACAAGAGACCCAAAAGCTTATGGTTTAGAAGAGATAGAAGAGTTTATAGAGTATGGAGCAAGTCCTAGAGCATCGATAGATTTATATCGTGCAAGTGCTGCACATGCTTTAATTGAGGGTAAAGATTATGTAACACCACTTAATGTTGCTCAAATGGCATACGATATATTAAGACATCGTCTAATATTAACCTATAAAGCTCAAGCTAAAGGCGTAGATGCCAATAAAATAATTGAGAAAATTTTAGGTGCTATTAAGGCTCCATAAATGGTAGAGCAAAGAGTAAAAGAGATACTTTTAAAGGCTAAAAAAGAGGTATTTACAGGTAATATTGGTAATCACTTAACAGCCTTTAAGGGTGATGGCATAGATTTTGCCGAAATTAGAGATTATAATAGTGGTGATGATGTTAGAAAAATTAACTGGAAAGCAACTGCAAAGAGTGGAGAGTTAAAGTTAAATGAATTTAATGAAGAAAGAGAGCTACACATTGTAGTTGCAGTAATGCTAAGTGGTGGATTAAATTTTGGTCTAAAGAGACTTAAACAAGATTTAGTTGCTGAGCTTTTAGCTTTAGTTGGATTTAGTTCAATTTCTAATAGCGATAGATTAGAGATTGCACTATTTAGCAATCAGTTAGAAAAACACTATAAACCAACTAAAAAAAGTGGTGTTGTTGAATCTGCTGTATATGATATTTTAAGTAAAGATTTAGTTGGGAAAGAGGCAAATTATAAAGAGCTAATCGAATTTTTACAAAGTCGCCTAAAAAGAAGAGCCATAGTAATAATAGTTGGTGATTTCTATGAAGATATAGATATTAGTTATCTAAATAAACATCAACTCTATTTAATAAGAGTTAGAGACCACTTTGAAGAGGAGTTAACTATAAGTGGAGAACTTGGTTTAATTAACCCAACAACACTAGAGCTCATAGAGACAAATATAGATAGCTCAACTATAAATAGTTATAAAAAGAGTTTAAAAGAGCATGATAATAGATTAAATGAACACTTTTTAGAATATGGAGCAGTAGTTGGTGATATTTATACAGATGAAGATATATATCTTAAAGCTGTAGATATTTTTAAAAGATAAGAGAAGAGGATAAGTATGAAAGGATTGATAGATATTAAAGGGGTAGAAGATTTAAACTATACAAACCCTTTATGGTATCTTTTGGCAATAGTTACATTGATTTTAATTATTGCAATAGTTATATATTTTAAAAAGAGAAAGAGAGTATATAAGTTTAAATTAACACCAAAAGAGATTGCAAAAGAGAATATTTTAAATATCGATTTTAACAATCCAAAGAGTGTGGCATATATATTTAGTGAAGATGTATATAAATTTATAGATAACTCTACAAAAGAGAAGTTTAAAGAGTTAGAAAATGCCCTTTTAGAGTATAAATATAAAAAAGAGGTGCCAAAATTAGATGCTAAATTAGAGCAAGAGATAAAAAAATTTATTAAAGGTATTAAATGGGAAATATAGAGTTTGAATATCCATTATGGTTTATTTTACCAATACTATATTTAATATGTTTAAAGTTTTGTCCAAAGCGAGTAGAGTCTATATATTTTCCTGGATTTAATTATATAAAAAGTGCGACTAGCTCTAAAGATATAATTCAAAAGTTGCTTTGGTTTTTAACTGTTTTAGCAATTGCCACTACTCTAGCAACCCCACTTAGCAAAAGTAGTGTAGATATTAAAAATGATAAAGGTTATGAAATATCACTACTGCTAGATGCAAGTGGCTCTATGCGAGAGTATAATAAATTTGGTATTGCAAAAGATATAATAATTGACTTTTTAAATAAACGAAAACATGACAAGATAGGTTTAACAATATTCGCAGACTTTGCCTATATTGCTGTTCCTTTAACATATGATAAAAATAGTATGATACGATTATTAAAGCGAATAGATGTAGGTGTAGCAGGTGTTCAAAGAACTGCACTTTATGAAGCTCTATTTTTAAGTGCAAATCTCTTTAAAGAGTCTAAAGCAAAAAATAAGATTGCAATTTTATTAACAGATGGAGTTGATAATACAAACTCTATTCCTTTAAATGTTGCACTTAAAACTTTAAAAAAGTATGGAATAAAAGTTTATACAGTAGGTATTGGAAATAGAGGAGATTATGACCAAAGAGTTTTAGAAAAAATTGCAAAAGATACAGGTGGCAAATTTTTTGAAGCAAATAGTTTACAAAGACTTAAAGAGATTTATGCAACAATTAATAAATTAGAAAAGAGTGAATTTAAAGCCACTAGATATGTAAAGAAAAAATATTATATAGAGTATCCTTTAGCAGTTGCAATTTTACTTTTAGTAGGAATTTTTATCTATAATAATTTTAGGAGGGTAAGTATATGAGATTTGAACATATTGAGTATTTAACCCTTTTAATTTTAGCATTACCAATGTTATATTTTGCACTAAAAAATAAAAATAGTCTATTATCTATATTTTCTAAAGATACCATTAAAAAAGTTAAAGCTAGTAGTGGTGGCTTAAGCCAAAGAGTAAGAGCTATACTCCTAGTTATTACATATATTTTATTAATTTTTGCAATTGCGAGACCACAAATTGATAATGGAGATATTAAAGTAAATACTCAAAGTAGAAGCTTAATTACTGCAATAGATATATCTAAATCTATGTTAGTAGATGATGTTTACCCCAATAGATTTGAATTTGCAAAGGCTAAATTTATGGAGTTATTAGATAAATTAAAGAGCACAAAAGTTGCACTTATTGGTTTTAGCACAAGAGCCTTTTTAGTATCTCCATTAACAAGCGATATAAACTCTTTAAAATTTTTAGCAAAAAACTTAAGAATGAGAAATTTAAATTTAAAAGGAACTTCAATTTTAGAAGCTTTAAAATCAGCAAATAATTTAATGAAAGATAGCAAACAAAAAGCTGTTTTAATAATGAGTGATGGTGGAGATAAAAAAGATTTTACACAAGAGATAGAGTATGCCAAGAGACATAATATTAAAGTATTTGTATATGCTATTGGTAGCAATAAAGGTGGAGTTTTAAAAGAGAATGGAGAGTTAGTTAAAGATAAAAATGGGAATATTGTAGTATTAAAAAGAAATGATGCAATATCTAAATTAGCAACTAATACAGGTGGAGTATATATGATTTATACTCTAGGTAATCAAGATATGGCAAAATTAGCAAAACTGTTAGAAGAGAAGTTAAAAATCGATTCAACAGCCAATATAACAATACATAATAGAGAAGAGTTATTCTACTATCCATTAATTTTAGCAACAATTACTCTATTTATGGCTCTTTTCTCTCTACCAAGAAGAAAAATAGGAGTAGATAGATGAAGATATTAATAACTTTAATAGCGCTAATTGCCTCTTTAAATGGTGGAGTTTTTGATTATTACAAAGCAAAAGATGCAAAGAGTGCATATATAGATAAAAACTATACACAAGCAATTAAAAATTATAAAGATTTAGCAAAAAGTGGTAATCAAGAGGCTATATTTAATTTAGGGGATAGCTACTATAAGGCAAAAGATTATAAGAGTGCAATAGAGCAATTTAAAAAGATAGATGACCCTAAATTAAGAGATAAAGCCCTCTATAATTTAGGAAATGCATATGCCAATAGTGGTAAGTTAAAAGAGGCTATAAAAGCTTATGAAGAGTCACTAAAAATTAAATTTAGTAAAGATACAAAACATAATTTAGATATTGTCAAAAAGGCTTTAGAGAAGAAAAAACAACAAAAGAAAAATAAGCAAAATAATAAAAAGAAACAGAATAAAAAAGAGAATAAGAAGCAAAAAAGTAAGCAAAACAAAAATAATAAAGATAAGAAAAACTCTAAAGATAATAAATCTAATACTAACAAACAACAAGATAAACAAAATAAGAATAAAAACAATAATCAAAATAAAAATCAAGAAAAAGATAATAAAGATAGTCAAAAACAACAGCAACAACAAAATAGTAACAACAAAAATGATACTAAAAAGCAGAAAAATAAAAAACAACAACAGCAACAAAATGAAAAAGAAGATAAAAAAGGGAAACAAAAAGATAAAAAAGAAGAAAATGGTAAACAAAAGCAAAAAAATCAAAAAGAGCCAGATAATAAGAAAAAACAACAAAAAGAGATTAACTCTAAATTAAATAAAGAACAAAAACAACAAGCTTTAAAAAGAGATAAAGTTGGTATTAAAAAAGTGCCAATATCTGATATGGAAGAGCGAAAATGGCTAAAAAAATTAAATCAAAGAGGTATCAATAGTCTTATGCTAGAGTTACCAAAAAAAGGAGTAAAAGATGAACCAAAAACACCTTGGTAATATAAATCGATATATTTTAATTTTTATATTTTTAACAATCAATATTTTTGCAAATATAGTAGATGCAACAATAGATAGAGATACACTATATGCAGGAGAAGAAGCAAAGCTTACTTTAAGTGCAGAAGGTGACAAGATAGAGTTTCCAAATATAGATATTCCAGATGCAATAGTAAAAAATGCAGGTAGTTCTTCTGAATTAATATATACAAATGGAAAGCTTACAAAAAAAAGAAGAAAAAGTTTTTTAATAGAAGCTACAAAAGATATTACAATACCATCATTAGAGATAAAAGTAGATGGAAAAGTCTATAAAACTAAACCTATAGAGTTAAAATATAAAAAAGTATCAATTAAAAATGATGCACCATATATTTTAAAGATGAGTATAGATAAAAACAGCACAAGAGTTGGAGAGCCTATTGAGTTGCAATTAACTTTTAAAATAAAAGATGGAACAAGAGCTGATAAAATTAACATTATACCACCAAAACTAGATAACTTTTGGGTAAAAGAGCATCCAATAAAAGAGGAGTTTAAAGAGGGGAATTATAGTGCAGTTAGATATAAATACATTATGTTTCCTCAAAAAGCTGGAGTCTTAAAAATACCAAAGACATATGCACAAATTGGTATTGCTGAATCTATAGGAAATGAATTTGATGACCCATTTTTTGGTACATCACCATTTGCTCAAATTAGATGGAAAAAGATTTACTCTAATAGCTTAAAAGTAAATGTAGAGCCTCTACCAAATAATTTAGAGCTATATGGACACTTCTTAATAAAATTAGATGTTCCTAAAAAAGAGGTTAAAGCAAATGAACCACTAAATATCACTATTAAAGTTAGTGGAGAAGGGAACTTTGATGATATTAAAAAGTTTAAATTAAATATACCAGGAGCTATGGTTTATGAGAGTGAACCAAAAGTAAAAGCTAATATAGTTAATGGTAAATATGTTGGGGAGTTAACTCAAAAAGTAGCAATTGTTGCTGATAGAAACTATACAATACCATCAATTAGTTTAAGATTTTTTGATAGTAAAAATCAAAAAGAGGTAAAGGTATCTACAAACCCTATAAAAATTAAAGTTATAGGTTCACCAACAATATCAGTTACAAAACCTGTAACAAATAATATGAAAATAGATACTATAAAAAGTGATAAAAATATCTCTAAAACTAAAGAGATAATTAAACAAACTAATAATAAAATAAATAGCTATATTTTTGCAATAGTAGGCTTTCTTTTAGGTATTTTAACAATGTTTACTATAAATATGATTAAATCTAAAAAAAGTAAAACAGAACCAATACCTATAGTAAAAAAGATAAAAAAAGCAAAAAGTGATAAAGAGTTATACAAACTACTACTACCATATGCAAAAGATGATAGTTACATCAAAGATAAATTAGATAAGTTAGAAGAGAATATATATAAAAATGCACAAAATAGTATAGATAAAAATGAGTTAATTAGTTACTTTGAAGAGATTATTTTGACTAAGTAAGATGAGTTAGGTTAACTCATCTTTGTAATAGTTTTGATTAAAGCTTAAGGCATAAAGCACAAAGCTTTTTCCTAGAACTTTTAACTGAGCTTACGCATTAAGTAACTAGTAAAAATTAAACACTAATAACTTTCAAAGGGGTAGAAGAGATATATAGAAAGTAATATCATATTATTAATTTTTATCTCTACCCCTTCACCCCTCTACACCTATACTCCCTTGATATTAT
>CAYMGA010000024.1:0-11520 GCA_964389865.1 uncultured Nitratifractor sp. | reverse complement strand
ATACTCATCGCCCCTACATCAAGTGCGTGAGTTGCTAAGAAAAATAGGTGTGAAATAATTCTATTAAGCTCTAAAAGCATTGTTCTAATAACTTTAGCGCGTCTTGGAACTTTATCTTCAATTCCAAGTAACCTCTCAACTGCTAATGCAAATGCATAGTTATTTGAAGTTGATGCAATATAATCTAATCTATCTGTTGTAGGCAAAAATTCATTATAAATCATATTTTCTGCCATCTTCTCAACACCACGGTGCAAATATCCAATATCTGGATATGCTTTTACCACTTGCTCACCTTGAAGCTCTAATACAAGTCTTAACTGTCCATGAGCTGATGGATGTTGTGGACCAAAGTTGATAACCATAGTGTTATCTTTTCTCTCAAAATTTAAGTTTTCGAAAAATGGTTGTAATTTATTTGGTTGCTGTCTCATTACCCCTCCTATCTTCTATTCTCTAGCTCTTTAGAGCCTGTTGTATAATCTGTTAAGAATGTCTTAGAGTATCCATCTTCAATAGGAGTTTCAGTCTTATCTACAAGTTCAGGGTCTGCACCAAATGGAACCTCTTTACCAACTCTTGCAAATCTTTGAGTATCATATCTATCAATTCTCGCAGGGTCGCGAAGCTCTGGTCCAATAATATCTCTATACTCTTTACCAAAAATCTTATCAACTTCATACCAAGATGCAGCTTCATCACCTTGAAGTGGATAAGTTTTAAGAAGTGGATGACCAACCCAATCATCAGGCATAAGAATTCTCTTTAAATATGGATGGTTATTCACATAGATACCAAACATATCATACATCTCTCTCTCAGCAAAGTTTGCCATTTTAAAAACTGGACAGATACTCTCAATGCCTTGCTCTTTTTTAATTCTTGTAACTACTCTTGCTCTTTTAGCTTCATCTAAATTTAATAATTGATAAAATATCTCAAACTCACCATCTTTAGCTAAATAATCAACTGCGCTAAGTTCACTACACATCTTAAAGCAGCTATCATCTCTCATAGATTTTACTGCTTCTAAATTTTGCTCAGGATTTATTTTAACAACAAGTTGTCCAATTTCGATATAGCTATCTAATATCTCTATACCTCTATTTTGTAAATTTGTAACAACTTCTTCAAAAAAACTCCCCTCTTCTATACTCTCTCTTGGAACTCTTGGAGCAACCCAATATCTATCTGTATATTTTGCCTTCTTTTGAACATTATCTTTTGGGACATACCTTCTCATTATAGGAACCTTTGCTTTTTATTTTTATTCATATTAGCAGATTCGCGTCTAATCTTCTTTTGTAGCATCATCATCGCATACTGCAAAGTCTCAGGGCGCGGTGCACAACCAGGTAGATATATATCAACTGGAACAATTCTATCAACACCTTGAACAATTGAATAAGTATTAAACATACCACCTGTATTTGCACAACTTCCCATACTAATAACCCACTTTGGCTCTGCCATTTGGTCATAAAGTCTTCTTGTAAACTCAGCATGTTTTTTTGTTAATGTTCCTGCAAGAATCATTACATCTGCTTGTCTAGGACTTGCTCTAAAGATAACTCCCATTCTATCAAAGTCAAATCTTGAAGCACCAGAAGCCATCATCTCAATAGCACAACATGCCAAACCATAAGTTAAAGGCCAAAGAGAGTTTGACCTACCCCAGTTAATAAGGTGGTCTGCCGTTGTCAATGCAACTGGTAATCCACCTGCTGATGCATAATTTACTTGATGCTGTGCCATTCTAATGCTCCTTTCTTCCATGCGTAAACAAATCCGATTGCAAGTAATACAATAAACATTACCATCTCAACAAAACCAAACATTCCAAGAGGCTTAAAATCTATTGCCCATGGAAACATAAATACTATCTCTACATCAAATAGAATAAATAGTAGTGCTATTAAGTAAAATTGAACCGAAATTGTATTTGGTTGACGATCTGGTTCAGGACCACACTCATAAATTGAGAGCTTTAACTTCTCTGTATCTAATTTAGCAAGTCTTCTACTAACAAGTCTTGCTAAAAACAGAGTTGCTGGAAATGCAACAGCCGTCAACAAAAATAGAACAAACGCCCCAAAATAGGGATGTTCAGTAGCTAAATGTGTCATATATACCCCTTTGTAAAAATTAGACTAAACTCTAAAGTATCTTATATTAACAGATTAATAATTATATAAGAGTTACTATAAGATTTTATGTGGGTGAATTTTTTGTAGTGTAACTGCAAGAAACACTTTAAAATGCTTAAAATAGGATATTTAATAAAAGTTACTTTAATCAATTAATTTAATAAAAATTATTTATTTCATATAAAAACCTATTATATAAGTTTTTACTATTATCTATTATACAGAGTAAACTCTCTTATATAGGGAATATAAACAATAATTTATAACTATAATTTTACTCTCTTAAAGGACTAAAAATAGAGCATAAAAAATAACATTTTTTTAAATTTTTTATAATGTATAATTAAACTACTGTTTCAAAAAGTATCTTTTTTTAATTTCATCCCAAGCTGGACTCTCTATAAACTCTAAAAGTTTTCTATTTATCTTCTCTCTTAAAGGACTACCCTCTTGTAATATAATCGAGTAATTTTGTGGCACAAATCTAGCATCTGTCAATTTTGTAGTTTTACTATATTTTCTATCAGATATATATCTTAAAATTGCTTCATCATATACAAATGCATCTATTTCACCTTTTTCTACAGCTTTGACTGCATCTTCTATACTATTATAATATGTTGGTATTATATGCCTACTTCTTAAATATTTATCACTAATAGACTCTTTAATACTACCTATTTGCCCTTTATTTAAATCGCTCTGTTTAGTAATAAAGTAATCCATTTGAGCCCTTGTTAAAAATGAAGTCGCCATTGCAATTATACCTGCAATTAAAAACATTGATAAAAACATCCAAGTAATAGCTATAATTTTACCACCTACACTCTTTGGCTTTTTATTACCATAACCAACTGTTGTCATTGTAGAAGATGCCCACCATACACTATCTGCAAATGTCAATTGACTATCTTTATCTTCAGGACTTTTACGCTCCATAAGCCAATATGCAAAAGCAGCAACAATTACTATTAAAATAATAGCTAAAATAACAAATAGAGCTTCATAAGAGAATATATTATTTAAAACTTCTCTTAGTACACTACTATTTTTTTTAGGTATTACAATAGATAAATTAGTTGTATAGTAACTTTGTGTAAAATCTGCAAACTTTTCCCTATTAGCAGTAACACTAAGTGCGGCAATAGCTATATCTACCTCTTTATTTTTAATTTTTTCAAGTAAACTCTCTAAACTCTCTTCTTGAAATTTATACTTTAAGTTAAGAGATTTAGCTATATTTTTCCAAAGCTCAATAGAGACACCCTCCCACTCACCTTTACTATTTTTAAATGAAAAGGGTGGAGATATTTTGGTAGCAACTATTAACTCTTTATTTTCACTATTACTACTAGCATTTAGGATAAAAACAATAGAAGATAATAATATTAATAACCTTATTAAATAATCCATAGTAAGAATTATATTTTCTTAACTTTAAAATATTGTATTAATAATTGCTATTTTATCACTTTTTGACACTTTAAAAGGGTATAATATGGCTATTTAAATTAAAAAAGGATAAATTATGAAGAGATTTATATTAATAATTTTATTAACTATTATGTCACTTTTTGCAACTAACTATACACCACTAAAAATAGTTAAATTAGTAGAGAGAAACAGTCAAAATAGTATCAAATTATGTATGGTTTTAGATAGATATATATATGATGTCAATAGTGAAAAACTTAAGAATTATATTAAAGTTACACCCAAAACCTCTTATGGTATTTTATTCAATTACGATGCAATATGTATTAATAATTTAAAGCCTCAAACCACCTACTCTATTTATATAGATAAAAGTGCTACTATTGGTAACTTAACACTAGATAAGAGTTATACATTTACTAAAAAAACCACAAATTATGAACCAAGTATAGAGTTTAGTGAAAATGGTTATATACTTCCATCTCAATCTGATATATCTATACCATTAGATAGTATAAATGTTAAAAGAGTTAAGTTAAAGCTTTATAGAATTAATAGAAACAACCTTATAAACATGATAAACTCTACATCTCTAAAAGATAGTCTATATAACTATGATTTAGATGAGATAGAGAATGAGAAAGGTTATCTTTTATGGGAAAAATATTTAAATATAGATAATAAATTAAATAAAAAAGTTACAACTGCTATACCAGTTGGCAAGACAATTAAAAAGAGAAAATCTGGAGTCTATATATTAGCAGCATCAATCGTTAATAAAGATGGCACAGTAGATTATGGAGTTAAGACTCAATGGTTTATGATTTCTGACATTGGTCTATTTACTCTTAAAGCTAAAGATAAGTTACATATATATACAAAACATTTAAGTAATGCTACACCATATAAAGATGTAAAATTGGAGTTAATTGCCAAAAATAATGAACTTTTAGCAAAAACTGTAGCAAAAAAGGGTTATGCATACTTTAATGCTGCTCTTCTTGCTGGGAAAAAAGGTATGGCACCAAAAGCTATATATGCATATGGTGCAAATGGCGATTTTTCTGTTTTAAATTTAGATAGACCTAGTTTAGATTTAACAGATAGAGGGGATAGTGGCAGAGAAGTAAATGGCAACTTTGATGCATTTATATATAGCAATCGCTCAATCTTTAAGCCAAATAGTAAGATACCAATTGATGTATTAATTCGTGATAGTAAAGAGAGAGTTGCTATAAAATTAAAAGTCTCAATAAAACTTATAGACCCAAAAGGGAATGAAATAGCAAAAAAACTCTTAACTACAGATATATTAGGACATCTTAGCACACAATTTTCACTACCAAATAGAGCAGGAAGATACTCTATAGAGATATATGCAGATAACGAAAAACCTATAGGAAGACTTAGCTTTAGTGTAGAAGATTTTATACCTCCTAAAATAGAAGCAGAATTTATAAATAAACCAAATATTACTACTCCAAATAGTAAACAGAGTGTTAAATTAAAAGTAAAATATTTAACAGGCGAAATCTTACCAAATCCACAAGTTAGTTATGCTCTAATTTTACACACTACAAAAAGCCCAACAAAAGAGTATAAAGATTACTATTTTGGAAAAGAGCAAGAGGAGAAAGTTAGCGAATATATTGATGAAAATAGAGCAACAGGAGATAATAATGGAACTGTTAGCATACCTATTAAAACTAGTTTTGACTCAAAAGAGTCTATTACAAAACCACTTGCTTTATATCTAAAAACATCTATTTTTGACCCAGGTGGTAGAGCTATAGAAAAGGGAGTTGATATTCCATTTATAAATAAAGTTGGATATATTGGTATAAAACCTCTCTTTGAAAATGGAGCTATAAACTTAGGTGAGAGAGCTTCTTTTAATATTATATATTTAAAAAATAATCAATTAACCCCTAAAGAGTTACACTATAAATTAATTGAGCAAGAGAGTGAATATAATTGGAGAAATAGTGGGGATGATTGGGAGTATTATGTAACTTATAGTGACTTACAAACTATCAAAGAGGGTAATATCTCTACTACAAATAAACCAACTCCTTTTAATTTAGATAAATTAGATTGGGGTAGTTATAAATTAGAGATAATAGATAATAGTGGAGATATAACAACATACCACTTTAGAGTTGGTTATGATGAGAGTGCAAGTGCTATATCGCCTGATAGATTACCAATTTCAACAGATAAATTAAACTATAAAGATAAAGAAGAGATACAAATTAAGATAACTCCAAAATTTAATGGACCAATTATAGTTAATATTGCAAACAGTACTATTTTAGAGAGTAAAGAGGTAATTGCAAAAGAGAATGAACCCGTTATTGTAAAATTTAAAGCAAAACAAGAGTGGGGTAGCTCTGTCTATATTTTAGCATCTGCTTTTAGAGCTCAAAGTAAAAAATTAGGAGCTTCAAGAGCTATTGGCTTAGCACATATTAAAATTAATAAGAGTAAATCAAAAATAGATTTAAGCTTAAATGCACCTAAAAAAATTCGCTCTAAGAGTGATTTAAATATCGCTATAAAATCAAAAAGTGCTAAAAACAAAACTATATTTATAACTCTTGCAGCTGTAGATAAAGGGGTCTTAAACTTAACAAATTATAAATTCCCTGACCCTTATAACTTCTTCTTTGGTAAAAAGCGACTTGGCATTAAGATAAAAGATATATATGCAGAGTTAATCAAAGCTCATGGTCAACACGCAGAGTTTGATGTAGGCTCAGATGAGATGGCATCTTTAAATACAAAACCAACTACAAATAAAAGAGAAGTTGTTGCTTTTTTAACTAAAGCTATTAAATTAGATAAAAAAGGTAAAGCTAATGTAACTTTTAAAATTCCAGATTTTCAAGGGAAGTTAGAGCTATTTAGTGTGGCTTGGAGTAAAGATGGTGTAGGTAGTGCAAATAGTGAAGTTATAGTAAAAGACCCAGTATCTATAGAGAGTTATTTACCAAAATTCTTAAGTGTTGGAGATATTAGCAAAAACTTACTCCAAATTAGATTTGATAAAGAGGCACAAAAAGGTAATTATAGATTTAAAATTAAAACAAATAGTGCTATTAAAGTTGAACCAAATGAGTTTAATATTGAATATAAAGAAAAATCTCTATTTACTAAAAAACTAACTATTAAAGCATTAAAAAATAGTGATGCAAATATTACAGTAGTAGCACTATTAAATAATAAAGAGATAAATAGTAGGAACTTTAAATTAGCAATTAGAGAGCCTCTACCAAAAAGTTTTGTTAGAAAAGTTGGACTATTAGATTCTCAAGTTACGCTAGATACAAAAAGTGTTACTAATAGCAACTCTTGGAGAGATATAAAAGATATTAAACTATCACTATCTTCTAAACCATTAATTGCAAAAGATGTTATTAAAAAAGAGTTACTTAACTATTGTTGTAGATGTGCTGAACAAACAACTTCTAGAGCATTAGCATTTATTGATGATAAAAATCAAACTCAACTTATAAATAGTGCAATCAAAAGAGTATATGATTTACAAAATTATGATGGTGGCTTTGGATTATGGAGTAGTAGTAGCTCTTCTCTTTGGGTTACAAGTTATGTAACAGAATTTTTAACAAAAGCTCAAGAAAATGGCTTTGAAGTATCTCAAAAAAGAGTAGATAGTGCTTTAAAATATCTACAAAGTAAATTAAATAAGTGGAGTACAAATCCAACAATAGCTGAAGCAAATACCTATGCACTCTATATTTTAGCAAAAAATAAAAAACCTCTAATCTCAGAGATAAATTACCATATTAATAATTCAACTCCACTACAAAGTGCAGCCTCTTGGGCTTATCTAGCTGCATCATTAGATATTTTAGGAGAAAAAGATAGAGCCAAAGAGTTATTTACAAAAGCAAAAGAGTATCTAAATAGGAATTACTTTGGTAACTATGGTGGAGTTTTAAGAGATAAAGCACTACTTATTCTATTAGCAAATAGGGCTGGATTTAAAGAGATTGCACAACCTCTATTTATAGATTTAGCACAAGATTTAAGCACTAAAAGGTATCTAAGCACACAAGAGATGTCATATACATTAAGAGTTGCAAAAGCTATAGATTTAGAAATGCCATCAAAATTAAAATTAAAAATAGATGGTAAAAATTTTGAAGGTGATAACTTTACTAAAAGATATAAATCTATACAAGAGTTACCAAAAGTTACCAATTTACTAAATAACTCTATTTGGTATAATATTAGCTATATTGCAACCCCAAAACCAAAAACTTTTAACCAAAATGAGAATTTAGGTTTTTCTATTCATAAAAAGTTTTTTACAACTAAAGGAAAAGAGTTAGATATTAAAAATATTGCTCACTCTCAAGAGCTTGTAGTTGTAATAAGTGGTAAAATAGAAGATAGTTCAATTGAAAATGCTCTTTTAATTGATATGTTACCAGCAGGTTTAGAGATAGAAAATCCAAATATTATTGGCTTTAACCCAATAGAGTCTATAAGTTGGTTAAAAAATTTAACTCCATTAGATAATGTAGAGTATAGAGATGATAGATTTATAGCTGCAATAAAACCAAATACTCAAGGAAGCTTTACTATTGCGTATCTAACTAGAGCGACAACTCTTGGTAAGTTTAATTTAGCTCCAGCAATTATTAATGATATGTATAAACCACAATTTAGAGCAATCTCTAAAACAGCTTCTATTTTAGAAATTAAATTAGCAAAAGATATTAAGCCACAAAGTAGTAATAATCTCTCACTAAACTCTAAAGATTATCAAAAGTTATTCACAACAGCTATAAAAGATGTGAATAAATATACTACTTTAGAGTTAAATCGTTTAAGAAACTCTATTTTTGCACAAGCTGGATTAAATTTTAAAGACTCTAATGAAGAGCTTCATAAGCTATTTAGCAAATTTAATTGGTATAAACCATACACAACAAATAGCACCCAAGTTTATAATAGTTTAAATCAACTCCAAAAAGATAATATTCAAAAACTTTTAAAAGAGGAAAAAGCTAGATTAGGTGGCTTGACTCTAGCTGATTTCTATAGAGTTGATGCAACTATTTTAGATAAAAATTATCTAAAAAGATACCCAAAAGAGCAATTAAGAATTTTAAGAAACTCTTTAATTGCTAGATATGGTTATATATTTAAAGATAAAACTTTAAATAGAATTTTTAGAAATCTACCATGGTATAAACCAAATCCAAATGCAACTACAAGTAATATTATAGATAATCTATTAAATCCAATTGAGCATACAAATTTAATGACTATTTTAGAAGTAGAGAAAGAGCTTGGTAAATAGAGTTAAAACTTGGTTAAAAAGAGTTTTTAAATGGCTCTTTTTAACTTTTATTAGCTTTTTACTCTTTTTTATAATTTTAGAGATATTTTTCCCTATCAATTTAGATAAAGCAAATGACTGCTCAAGAGTCCTTTTAGATAGAGATGGAAGGTATCTATATAGCACTCTAAATAGCACACAAAAGTGGCGATTTCGCTCAAATGTAAAAAAAATAGACCCCCTACTCTTAAAGATGCTCTTAAATTATGAAGATAAGAGATTTTATCATCATTTTGGCGTAGATTTTTTAGCACTTTTTAGAGCAACTTTTCAGCTTATAACAAATGGACATATAACTTCAGGAGCATCTACAATTACAATGCAACTTGCAAGATTACTAGAGCCAAAGCGTAGAACTATTAGCTCTAAAATAATTGAAATTTTTAGAAGTTTTCAATTAGAACTTCACTACTCAAAAGAGCAAATATTAAATGCTTACTTAACCTTAGCACCATATGGTGGAAATGTAGAGGGAATTACTACAGCTTCTATGAGATACTTTGGTAAGCTTCCAACTTCTCTTACTATAAGTGAAGATGCAATATTAACATCTCTTCCTCAAAATCCAGAAAAGAATAGACCAAAAAAGGGAAATTATTACACAAAAAAGGCTAGAGATAAGGTGCTTTTAAGAGCTTTAAATGCAAATATTATAGATAAGAATCAATATAAAATAGCCACCTCTTCTAAAATAGAGACAAAAATATATCCATTTGCAAGGTTTGCACCCCATTTAAGCCAAAAAATTTTAAGAGACAATTTTAAAAATGAGTTACAAACTACAATCTATCTACCTCTGCAACAAAGCTTAGAAGAGTGGGCAAAAAGAGTCTCTATAAAACTACCTAGAGGGGCTACACTAAGTATTATTGTTGCAAATAATACAAATGGAGAGATTTTAGCATATTTGGGTAATCAAGATATATTTAATAGAAAAATTTCTGGATTTATAGATATGACTCAAGCAATTCGCTCCCCTGGTTCTGTTTTAAAACCTCTAATTTATGCTATTGGATTTAGTGAGCATATCATAGATACAAATACAATAATTGTTGATAAACAGAGTAGATTTAATAACTACCAACCACACAATTTTAATAAAAAATATAATGGTGAAGTTACAATTGCTTATGCTTTACAAAATTCGCTAAATATTCCAGCTGTTAAAGTTTTAAGTAAAATAACACCTAATAAATTTATAGAGACTCTACAAAAAGGTGTTGGTAAAGTTATAATTCCTAAAAATAGAGTAACCCTACCAGTTGCTCTAGGAGGCTTGGGTATTACACAATTTCAAGTTACACAACTTTTTACAATAATTGCTAACGGTGGTAGTGCTAAAAGTTTGCACTATCTTAAAAATAGCAGAGTTAAAGATATAAACTTACTCCCAAAAGAGGCTACTAAAAAGGTAACAAATATATTAAGAGAGGTAGTTCCACCAAATGGTTTTTATACAAACAATAACTTTTTTGCCTATAAAACAGGAACAAGTTATGGATATAGAGATTTTTGGAGTGCTATATACTCTAAAAAATATACAGCTACTATCTTGGTTGCAAAACCAGATAATACTCCTCTAATAAAGAGTTCAGCAAGAGATATAGCAGCACCTTTGAGCTTTGAAGTTATGAGTATTGTAAAATCTCTTCTGCCCCACTCTAGCTGGATAGAAAAAAGCACAAGCACTACAACCATAAAACCACCATCTACACTTAAAAGATTAGAAGAATCAAAAAAAGAAGAGGCATATTTTGACTTTTTATACCCCAAAGAGAACTCTAAATTCCAGAGTGCAAGTTGTAATAGAGTTAGCGTAGAATTTAAACTAAAAGGAGGCAAAGAACCATTTGTATGGTATATAGATGGTAAACCCCTATCTCTTACTTCAAGATATATTATCCAAAAATTTGATGCTGGAGCTCATACAATTAGTGTTATAGATAGTAGTGGTAGTAATATAATTAGAGATATATGGGTTAATATGCCAGATTGCGACTCTAACTAATAAAAGATAATATTTCATTACCTAAAGCTGAAAGCAAAAAGCGCAAAGCTTTTTTTTCGAAACCTTAAACTCACTCACAGATAGCACATTTTAAGTCACTGACCTTACGCACTTATAGAATAAAATTGGTTATTGGTATATTTGTTGACTGATAGTTTGTAGTTGGCATGAGTGTGTCATTGTCGGGCTTGACCCGACAATCTACATTATAACACTATCCGTATTCAGTAGTCTGAAATCCGAATGTGGATTACCCAGCTTGACTAGCTAATCTATATTCTGATTACGGAATAAGGATTACGGAAAATGTGGTTTATTTTTGAATAGATTAGATCGTCGAATCAAGTTCGACGATGACGCTATTGTCATCACCCAACTTGATTGGGTGATCTATGTTCTGATTACGGATTACTGAATATCGATTACGGAAAGTAAGGTAGGTTGTTATAGATTAATTGTCAAATTAAGCCTAATAATGACATAATCTATCTGATAACCAGAAAGTAAAAACTAATCAAAAACAGCCTCTATCCTAAAGTGCGTAAGATCAGTTGCAAAGT
>CAYMGA010000023.1:0-11800 GCA_964389865.1 uncultured Nitratifractor sp. | reverse complement strand
TTAATGGCTGAGACAGATTTTTTATGGTCTCTAAAATTCAAACTCTTAACCCCTTTACTATATCAAAATACTCTTTATGATTTTGAGATAGAACTCCATGTCTAACTAAAAAATCTATAATTACTAAATTGCAATTTAATTTAAATCTATCACTACTATCTACCAATTTTGCTACATCTTTTATATCCATAAGCTCAAATTTTTCTACCTCATCATCATTAATTTTAGGAGTAAAATCCTTTGGTAACTCTAAATCATAACAAAATATTGTATCTTTTGAACCACCTTTGCTATATTCGAATTTATAACTTACATATCCTGTTAAAATTAAATTTTTAGAAATCTCATAAGGAATAGATGCCTCTTCAAAACACTCTTTTTGAGCATTCTCTATTGGGCTTATACCGTATGGTTGCCCACCAGCTGCTATATGATCTAATTTTCCAGCCTCAAACCCTTTATTTTTAGCTCTAGTAGCTATCCACATCTTTATACTATTATTATCTTTAAAATAACCATTTATATGGACTCCATAGCTATTTATCCCTAAAGTTGTGGCACATGCTCTATCTACAAGAGCTAGTGGTTTATCATTAAAATTCTTAGATAAGGCATATGGTTCATCCATTATGCGATTGATTACACCTAAATTCAATAGATATTTTGCAAACTCTTGCAAGTCTCTATTCCTATTGTTATAATCTTTAGCTATTAGTGTTAAACCACTTCCATCTAACTTAAAGAAACCACTATTTAATACCAATTCTAAAGAACTATCTAACACCTGTCCTACTCTAATACCATCTATTAAAAATGGAACTTTATTACTCTCTTGATAGTTGTTAAGGGCTTTTATCTTATCTAAATAGCTCATTATATAACATAATCCACATCACTATGTTCCCCAAAGCTTTTATATAATTTATCTCTTTGCTCTTTACTTTCAACAGTGCACTCTACACTATAACTATTAAACTTTCCACTCTTTGAAGTGTTGCTAAATTTGCAACTATGTGGCAGAGTATCCATAACATCTTTTACTGCTTGTTCTACTTTTGCTTTATCTTTTCCAATAACTTTAAATCCCCATTTTGTTGGATACTCTATTTTTGGTTTCTCTTGACTATTTTTATCTAAAATCATTTTTGCTCCTTTCTTATAAAATCTCCACTTTTTCCACCACTTTTTTCTTCTAATTGGATATTTTTAATTACCATACCCTTATCTATTGCTTTTAGCATATCATAAATTGTTAAAAGTCCTACACTAACTGCTGTAAGAGCCTCCATCTCTACCCCAGTTTTTCCAACTAATTTTGCAGTTGCATATAACTTAAAGCCTGGAAGTTGGGGTAACTCTTGAACATCTATTTTAACAGAAGTTAACATTAATGGATGACACATAGGTATCAAATTGCTTGTCTGTTTTGCTCCATTAATTGCTGCAATAACTGCTGTTTGTAATACAGGACCTTTTTTTGCTACATTTTTTATAACAGCATCATATGCTTCAGGTGTAACCTCTATCACTCCAGAAGCTGTTGCAACTCTTGTTGTATCATCTTTTTTTGATACATCTACCATAATTGGTGTATTATTTTCATTTATATGTGTTAAATTCATACATTTACCTCAAATTAATTTAGTTATTATGTATTTTATCATATAAATAAAAATATATAAAGCAAAAAAGGAATATAATAGCAATATAATATATAGTTATTATATTAATTATCACAACTTATTTAAGGAGAACTCATGGCTGAGAAAGCAAAATTGAGCAAAAAAGAGTATCTAAAGGGATGGATACCTTATAGAATAAAAAGATATTGGGCATATATTGCAATAACTATTATTGCATTAATTTTACCATGGATTAAGATAAATGATAACCACTTTTTCCTGTTAAATTTTGACCAAAAGCAACTGCATTTCTTGTTTACAAGATTTGATATGCAAGAGTTGTATATTATGCCATTTTTGCTAATGCTTCTATTCTTAGGAATTTTTGCACTTACGGCATTTGCTGGTCGTGCTTGGTGTGGCTGGGCATGTCCTCAAACAATATTTAGGGTTCTTTATCGTGATTTTATTGAAACCAAATTACTTGGGCTTCGAAAATCTATTAAAAATAAACAAAAAGAGCCAGATTATAGTAAACATAGAGGTAAGCAAATTATAGCTATACTTATTTGGTCTGTTTTAGCATTTATTGCTGCAGCAGATTTTATGTGGTATTTTGTTCCACCAGAAACTTTCTTTAAATATCTACAAAATCCAAGTGAGCATACTGTAATGATTGGTTTTGTTATAGGTGTTGCTCTATTTTTAATTGCAGATGTTGTATTTATTAAAGAAAACTTTTGCGTTTATATATGTCCTTATAGCCGTGTTCAATCAGTGCTATTTGATGAAGATACAATTATGGCAGTTTATGACCCAATTAGAGGTGGTAAAATTTATGAAGGTCACGGAAATGAAAAACATAAAGTTTTTGATAATCAAAAAGATTTATTAGCAGCAAATCCAAATGCTGAGTGTACCACTTGTGAGAGTTGTGTAACTGTATGTCCAACACATATTGATATTAGAAAAGGTTTGCAACTTGAGTGTATTAACTGCCTTGAGTGTGTAGATGCCTGTACAAATGTAATGGCAGCATTTAACAAACCAAGCCTTGTTCAATGGTCAAGTGAGAGAGAGACAGAAAAACATGCAGGAAAAACTAGATACTTTAGACCAAAAGTTTTAGGTTATGCAGGTGTTTTAATTGCTGTATTAATTGCGCTTTTTGTAATGGGTAGTAAAAAAGAGGGTATGTTATTAAATATCGATAGAGATACAAGACTTTACAAAGTATTACCAGATGGAAAAGTTGAAAATAGTTATTTAGCACTATTCCAAAATACAGATAATAAACCACATACATACTATTTTAGTGTTGATAATAAAAATATTGAGATTGTTAGACCAAAAGAGTCATTTAGACTTGCAGCAAGAAGTAAAAGGAAAAAGGCAATTATCTTAAGAGCGAAAAAACCTTTAGTTCAAAATGCAAAAGAGGATACTTCTATTCCTTTAATTATAAACGCTTATGCTACAGATGATAAAAAAAGAATTAATATCTTTAGAAAAGCTGTATTTATCTATCCTACTAAAAAGCATATAGACGAGAAGTTAAAAAAGATGGCTAAATAGCCCTCTTTTTTTATAACTATAATACTCAAGATATAAGTAGCTAGTAAAAATTAAACACAAATAACTTTCAAAGGAGTATAGGGGGTAAAGAAGAAGAGGTGTATAGAGAGTATTATCATATCGTTTTATTATCTCTACCCCTTTACACCTATACCCCTTGATATTATATTTGATTTTAATTTTATGCTACTACTTAAAACTCAAGTTCTATTCAAATCTTAAATCACTTTAAAAAAATATTGTTACATATAGTTACTTTTTTTATAAAATATAATAAAAAAATTTTTTTATTTTTAAATAAGAGTAATTTTATCCTATTTAAGATATACTTCTTTCATAGCTTCACATGAGGCAAAATTATATTCAATTTAAGGAAATAAAATGGCAACAGTAACATTTAAAAACGATACAGTATGTAACTTAGCAGGTAATGAGGTAAATGTAGGAGATAAAGCTCCAGTAGTAACAGTAGTAAATTGTGACCCAATGCTACAAGATGAGCAAGTTGGTGGTGAAGGTAAAGTTCAATTAGTAATTGCAGTTCCATCACTTGATACACCAGTTTGTGATGCAGAGACAAGAAAATTTAATGAAGCAGCAGCAAATCTTGATGGTGTTGAAGTAATTACAGTATCTATGGATTTACCTTTTGCAGCGGCAAGATGGTGCGGTGCGGCAGGTATTGATAAAATTAAAGTATGTTCAGACTTTAGAAATAAAGATTTTGGTAATGCTTATGGTATGCTACTTGCAGATGGACCACTTGCAGGTGTTTTAGCAAGAGCAATCTTTGTAATTGGAAAAGATGGTAAAGTATCTTATAAGCAAGTTGTTCCAGAGATTACTCAAGAGCCAAACTACGATGAAGCGTTAGAAGCTGCAAAAGCTGCTGCAAACGCTTAATTTTAGTAAAAGAATTCTCTCCTTTCCCCCTTTAGTTTAATCCAAATTATGAATTTGGGTTAAACTATTTCTCTATTTTTATCTCTTTTTGATAAAATTAAAAAAAATAAATTTCAAGGTCATTAATGAGAAAAATTACTCTTATTGCAATAGTTACATTTTTATCTTTTATATTTAGTAGTTGTTCATCAGTTCCAACTGGTGTTGTAGGTGGTCGATATACTAGTGAAGATTATCAAAACAAACCAGATGCAATATTTAGAGCATCAAAAGCAGTAGATAAAATTGTTGTAAAAAAACGAGAACACAAAATGTATCTATATAAAAATGGTAAAGTTGTAGAGACTTTTTGTGTATCTTTAGGCAAAAATGATCATTTAGGTAATAAAGTTAAAAGAGGTGATAAAAAAACACCTATTGGAAGATATACAATTTTAGATAAAAGGCGTCATCCAATAAAATATAGAGCTATGACAATATCATATCCAAATGCCCAAGATAGAGCTAGAGCTAAAAAGATGAAAGTTGACCCTGGAAGTATGATTACAATACATGGACAACCATATTGGAATAAAGATGGTCATGGAGATAAATATACACTCTCTCATGACTGGACAGATGGTTGTATTGCTTTAACCAATAAAGATTTAGATAAACTTTGGGGTAGAGTAAGAGTAGGAACTAAAATTATTATAGATGAATAGAAGCTATACCCCAAAACAGATAGAAAAGTATAAACGGCAAAAATATATTAGTGCATTAAATAAATGCACTAAAAATTTATATAAGATATTTAAGAGTGAAAGTAGCACTTATAGTGAATATCAAAAGAAATTTAAGCAATTAAAAGATGAGTTATTAGAGTATAATAAGATAAGGCTAGATACTGAACATTTAAAAATCTCTAAAGAGTATATAGATGCCCTATATAAGAGAACTGTGGAGTCTAATAATCTAACGCAAGAAGAGTTTCAAGAGTTAAAAATCGTAGAAGCAAGTGCTTTAAATAGGTTACAAAAAATAAAAAATAGAACAAAATATAATAAAATGAAACACAAAGATAAAATAGATTAATTTGTGTATATCCATAATATGCTTCATTAAAACTTTTATAGAAAAATTTACTATTTTTATATAAAAAAAACATCTTTTTTACACTATTTAATGATATAATTCTATTAATCTTTAATAGAGTATCAAACTTCCTTAAAGCTTTGTTAAACTTGATAATAATTATAAAGTTTTTTAAATTAATCTATTACAAAAACTTAACTTATAACAAATTTTATAAAGTTTTAAAGATGATACTCTGATTAATAGTTTATAATAAAGAAAAGATAATGAAATATATAATAATTTTTACACTTTTTATTAATGTAATATATGCAGATTTTGAAATTAAATATAAAATAGATAATAAATTTGAGCAAACAGCTTACTATAAAGATAAAAAGCATGTACTCTTTAATATAAAAGAGCATAATAAAAGTTTAGAAGATTTAATCATTTTAAACTCTAAAAAATATATAAGATTTACAGAAAATGGTATCGAACGCTTATATGAGATAGAAGATGATAATGAAACCCAAGAAAGCACTACACAAACTTCTACAATTAAAAATTACACTATTGTAAAAAAGATTAAAAATATTCCATATTTAAGATTTAATGCTCAAGTTTGGAAAATAAAATATAAAAATAACCAAATAGAATATGTAGTTGTAACAGATGATAAAGATTTACTAAATAAGGTAAAATTATCACTACACGCTATAAAAAATCTTTTACCACCTAGTAAGCAAGATAGCACATCTATGTTTATTATTGATAATAAATATGTGATTTTACAAACTGATAATTTAATTCTTCAAAAATATAGTAATAATATATTGAAAAATTCTCTTTTTAATATACATAAATCTTTAAATAAAAAAGAGCAATTAGAGTTATCTAAAAATATAGATAAATGTTTTTATGATATATGCTGTGGTAATCAAGATATAGATAAATCAAAATATCTTACAAATTTTTTGAAAAATAACTCCTCTTGGAAATTAAAAAAAGTTGCACAGTGTAAAAATAGTACTCAAAAAAATTTAGAATCTGCAATTTTTAAAAAGAATAATAGATTTGTGACAGTTGAATTAGTCTCTAAAGGAGATTTAACAAATGGAAAAGTGGAGACTTTAAAAGAAGAAGGGGTTAATATATCTAATATTCAAGAGTCTTTTATTGATGGCTTTAAAGTAATCTCTGCATATCTTCCAATTGTAGATGCCTCTGTGTTAGATATAGAGTTACCTAATACTACTATATCTTTATATACAAAAGGGAAATTTGATTTATTGGATTTCTCTAAAAAGGTTCTTTTACTTCGAAAAAAGATAAATTATACTTTAGGTAATTAACTCTTTTGCTTTTTTGTAATCTTGAGGTCTATTTATATTAATTAACTCATCTTCATTTACCTCAATAGATAAAATTTTAACAGAGTTTAATATATTTAAAAGTTTAAAATCACCTTTTTGATACATTTTATTAATAGTTTCTAAAACCTCTCTTTTATAAATTGTTGCTGTTGGTTCAAAGTTTGATTTACTCTTAATAGTTATGGCTAAGACTCTATTATCACTATTTTTATAAGCATTTAACAATTTATTTATACTATTAATACTCAAAAGAGGCATATCTACTGATAGTATAAATATTGCATCATCTTTTAATTGTTCAAAAGCTGATTTTATTGCATTTAAGGGGTTTGATTTTAAATCTGTATCATATATAATATTAGCTTTAAATGGGAATTTATTATCTTTAGCACTTATATAAACATTATCAAAGATATATTCTAATCTACGATATTGATACTCGCTTAGTGTGCTATATTTACCAAAGGGCATTAATGCTTTATCTTGCCCCATTCTACTACTTTTTCCACCGGCTATTATAACTGCACTAATTGACATAAGTTACTCTTCTTTTATGTATAACTAAAAGAGTTACAGCTAAAAGTGCTATAAAAGATTCAAAGATAAATAAGCCAGTAGGTGAATATTTGTATATTACTCCTGATACAATAGCTCCAACAGCTCCACCTAATCCAAAACTAATACCTAAAAAGAATTGTTGGGCTAATCTTTTTTGAGTATATAATCTATAAACATAAGAGATTGCTGCTGTATAATAGAGTGCAAAACTTAATGCATGAGTAGCTTGAGATAGTGCAATTATCTCTAAATTATCTGGGAAAAAGGCAACTAAAAGCCATCTTAATACACCACTAAATGTTGAGATAATAAGCAAACTTAAAAGATTAAATTTTGCAAGTAGAGGACCTTGAAAAATTAACATTACAATTTCACAAACAACTCCAAATATCCATAAATAACTTACTATATCTAAAGAGAGACCATTTGATGTCTCATATATTGTAAAGAAGTTATAAAAACCACCAAAACTAAATTGAAATAGAAAAATACTACCCCAAAATGCCCAATATTTTAGTAGTGAGAAATCTTTATTACTCTCTAGTGATTCAACTTTAGTAGCCTTTTTATCATATTTGACTAATGAAATTCCCATAATCATAGTAAAGAGTGCAGTAGTTGATAGAAAGATTAAAGCTAAGATATAACTATCTAAAAGCTTACCTAAAATAAATGCAATTAAGCTAAAACCAACAGAACCCCAAAGTCTTACTTTACCATATCTCTCTTTACCAACTTGCTCTATTGCAATAGTCTCTACAAATGGAAGAGCAGCACCCATTGCACCACCATATAATAAATTTAATAATAGAAAAAACCAAAAACTATTAATTGTTATAAAAAATATTAGTGTAATTAAAAAGGTAGCACCAAGAGATATTAAAAAGACTCTATTAGTTAATTTAATCCACTTTTTAAAGATAAATGGCAATAAAAAACGCATTAATGGAGCGCTTGTATAGATTGCTCCAATCTCAATAGAGTTGTAACCAATATCTTTAAGCACTTTTGGCATAAAGATAATATAAACCCCAACCATTGCAAAGTAAAATAGATAGAATAACCCTAAATTTAGGGCTACTCCACGAAATAGGCTAATTTGATTTTTTATCATAAACAAATGCTGTTGATACAATTAAATCGTGTAAATTTCTACCATCTTTTCTAAAAAATAGAGTAATCCAACCCAAAATTACAAATGTAAATTTAGATAAAAGCTGTCTTAATAATATAGTGCTAAAGTTGGGTTTTTGCCCTGTTGGTAAAAATATTAACTTTAAATTATAAGCTTTCATACCAGGAGTTTGTCCATTTTTTAATAAAAATATAGTCTCTACAATAGCAAGAGGTATAAGAATATATAACCACCCTAGCAACTTATGCTCTGCAAACCCCTCTCTACCACTCATTACAAAGTAAATTACTAAATATACTATTGGCATCCATAGCATAAAACTATCTGTTAAAATAGCCTTAAATACATCACTTCGTTTTGCAAAATTAAATTTAGGCTCTTTTATCTTCTCTTCTTTGATTTTACCTTGTTTAATATCTCTAAATCTTCTCTTTGCCATTAGTGTTTAGCCCCCAAACTCATACTAAATATTGGTAACAGCATTGCCAATACAATAGTTCCAACAATTCCACCAATAAATAGCATCATAAATGGCTCCATAAGACTAAGAAGCACTTTTATCTTATCCTTATTCTCTTCGTTATATAGATTAGATATACTCTTTAAAATAGATGATACACTACTAGACTCCTCTCCAAGTGCCAAAGATTGCATAAAATTCTTTTTAGGCTTTACACCCTTTGTTCTATAAAGAGCAACTGATAATTTATTACCCTCTACAACCTTAGCTGAAGCTCTATCAAATAACTCTCTTAATGCACTATTATTAAAAGTGCTTGATGCTAATTGCACAGCTTGTGCATAAGATACACCAGAATCTAACATTAAAGATAGAATATAACTAAATCTTCCAAGTTCATAATTTTGTATAATATTCCCAATAACAGGCACTTTTAAAAGTAGAGAATCTATCCATTTTCTAAATATAAAGACCTTAGCATAAGTTAATTGAAAAATTGCAACAATTGCAATCAAAGTTAATATTACATGTAACCAATAGTGAGTAAAAAAGTCACTTAATCCTAAAACAAAAGTTGTAATTGCAGGTAATTTTTGCCCAGTATCTGCAAAAATTTGTGTAATTTTAGGAACAACAAATGTAATTAAAAATGCAGTCATCCCAAGTGCTACAATAAAGATAAAAGATGGATAAATCATTGCATTTGTAGCTTGTTTTTTAACTTCACCTTGAGATGAAAAAAAGTCTCCCATAGTAGCTAAAACTTCTGCCATTTTACCACTTTGCCCAGAGACATTAATACTTTGTAAAAAGAAGTCTGGCAACTCATAAACAGATTGTGAATTTAGTGCAACATATAAAGATTTTCCCTCTTCTACTTGCTTTTTAACCTCTTCTATAAAACTTGCATATCGCTTTTCACTCTTATGTTGGTTATGCATCAATTTAAGTGCTGTTAAAATTGTCATTCCAGAGTTTAAATAACTTGCTAACTCTTTAGAAAAAGCACTCATTAAAGCGCCATTCATAGGTCGCTTTTTTAAATTAGAAAGGAGTGAACCACCACTACTACCCTCTTCTAAATTTTGGTAAAATATTCCTTGAGATTTAAGTATCTGCTTAGCTTCACTAAAACTATTTGCAACAATAACACCTTTAACCTTTTTACCCTCTTTGGTTAAACCTTTATATTTATACTGCATCTACCTACTTTTTTAATAGATTATAAGTTATTTTACCTTTATTTGGGCTTTATGGGAGTTTTGTGTTTGTTTTTTCTATATAAATTGATTGGCTTGGAAAAGCAAAACTACTTCCATTATTTTCGACTATTTGTGATATTTTATAATTTATATCCTCTTTAATATTTAAATACTCTTGCCAATTAGCTGTATTTGTAAAGGTATAGATAAATATATTTTTAGATGAATCTGCAAATTCATCAAAATTTACTAACATTGTTTGCTCTTTATCTATACCTTGATGGTTTTGTAACATATTTTTAATCTCTTTTATTATCTGCTCTATCTGTTTGCTTGTGGTATCATAAGTTAAACCTATTGTCATTTTAATTCTTCTTATATCTCTTCTTGAAAAGTTTTCTATATGAGAAGTAGCAACAATTTGATTTGGGACAACAACTAAAGATTTTTGAAATGTTCTAATTTTTGTAGTTCTCATTCCAATATCTTCTACAATACCCTCTACACCATCTACTTTTATCCAATCACCTATTTTTATACTTTTATCTATAAGCAAAGCAATAGAACCAAATAGATTTGCAGCTGTATCTTTTGCAGCTAAAGCAAAAGCTAAACCACCAAGCCCTAAAGATGCAACAAGAGCTGTTACATTTATTCCCCAAAGGCTTAATATAGATGATACTCCAGCAAACCAAACTAATAGCTTTATAACCCTAATTATAAAATGAGTTAACTCATTAGATAAATCTTTTGATAGATGATTAGTTGCCTTATATATTGCCCCTTGTAAACTTGTTAAAATAGACCAAATAATCCAAAAAAAGTTATATATAACCAATGAACCAAGTAATAAATTTATAATGTTATTTCTTAAATATAAAATAGATACAAAAGAGTATAGTGCTAATAATAAAAAGGCAAATCTTAAAGGTCTTCTCAGATTTAAAATTATTAAATCATCATATATTGTTTTACTCTTTTTTGCCAATTTAAGTAGCGTATTAATTATCAAAGATGTTAAAAGTGGTCTAAAAACTATTATAAAAAGAAAAAGTGTAATAGCTGCTAAAATTTGACCATATGTAAAATTAAATATAGATTGCCCAAGAATTGGAATCTTTTTATAAAGAGCTATTAAAATATCTTGAGATACAGAGTCTAAACCCTTATCGATAGTAGTAGCAACTTTTGTTGCTACTGTAATATTTTTATCTACTGCCATAAACTACCTTTTTTAATATAGTAAAAATTAAACACAAATAAATTTTAAGGAAATATAGGGGGTAGAGGTGAAGAGGCGTATAGAGAGTTATTAATTTTTCTCTCTACTCCTTCACACCTCTACACCTATACCCCTTGATATTATATTCGATTTTAATTTTAGGTTACTACTTATTTTTTGCTTCAAGCTAAATGCAAAAAGCCTAAAGCTTTTTTTGAACCTCGAACAAGTTTGAGGATAGCACATCTTAAGTCAAGCACACCATCGGATATAAGGCTTTAGCCTTACCAAAAGATTGGTGAGACTAAAGTCTCACATCCAAAAAATAATAAAATCATAGCAAATTTTCCTTATCTCATTAACTGAGCTTACGCATTTACTTAAAATAAAAACTTTTACAAAATAAAATTTTATTATAATAGATTGTTAAGTTAAACCATACAATTGCACTCATTGTCATTACCCAGCTTGACTGGGTAATCTATATTCAGATTACGGAAATAAGGTAGGTTTTTAAATATAGATTATCGGGTCAAGCCCGATAATGACACAATCTATCCGATAATCAGAAACTAAAAATTAATTACAAAAAGCCAATTCTATCTTATAAGTGCGTAAGGTCAGTCATTAACATTGGGTTAAAGCATCTGATTCCAAAAAAAAGATTTATACTTCCAAGGAATTGAATGTTTCA
>CAYMGA010000022.1:0-11989 GCA_964389865.1 uncultured Nitratifractor sp. | reverse complement strand
GTTAAAAACTGTACTTTCACCGTAGCAAGGCTGAGCTAAAATCAAACTACCTCACATATGATGTTTTCTTATTATGCCTAGGTTATGCTTATAGTGCGTCAAGTCAGTTAAAAAGTAATTTTCGTAGTCTTTAATATAGTGTCTCTGCATCTTCATTATTAGCTTTAACATCATCATTTATCTCTATTACATCAGTTACACCTTCAGTGCTATCTATTAAATCACTATTATAGTTAACTGGTTTAGTATCTTCACTATTTTTTTGTTTGATAGGAGGTGTTGATGCTTCTTCATATAAATCTAAATTATTATCACTTTTAGGTAATGGTGATATAGAAGTATAATATTCTCTTTTCCCATTAACAAACCCAACATAGACACCTTTTGGTCTATCAAATTTTCTTTTTAAATTAGGTTCTAACTTTAAAATATCTCTATAATATTGTGCAAAAGCTGGTGCAGCAACTTTACCACCTGTAGCACCTTGTGCAATTGATACATATTTATCTCTACCATACCAAACTATTGTAGTAATTGTTGGAGAGTAACCACAAAACCAAGCATCAATATAGTTATTAGTAGTACCTGTTTTTCCTGCTAACTCTAAACCATCTACTTTAGCTCTTTTTCCTGTTCCTCTTTTAATTACATCTTCTAAAATAGAAGTCATTAAAAAGGCTTGTTTTGGTTTAGTAAAGTTTAAAATCTCTTTAGGGTGAGTTTCATAGAGAATAGAATTATATTTAGATACAATTTTACTAACAAGTCTTGGTTCTATCATATGCCCTTTATTAGAAAAAATAGTATATATTTGTGCCATCTTTATTGGACTAATTGCCAAATTTCCAAGAGATATAGAGAGGTCATTTGGTATGTTATTAACATCTAATCTAGATAATCTTTTTCTAATTTTTTGTAAACCTAAATCATAAACTAAATTAACTGTTGCTAAATTTCTTGAATGCACAAGTGCTTCTCTTAAAGGTATAAAACCTTTAAAGTTTCTCTCATAATTTTGTGGTGTCCAAGAGACTATTTTACCATTTTTCTTATACTTAAAAGTTCTCGATAAGTCTGTAAGTTTAGTAGCAGGATTATAGCCATAATCTAATGCAGTTTGATAAACAAATGGTTTAAATGCAGAACCTGGTTGCCTTTTAGTCATTGTAGCTCTATTAAAAGGACTTTTTTTATAATTTACCCCACCAACAAGCGCTAAAATATCTCCTGTACTATTTTCAACAGATACAAATGCAGCATTTAAATCACTCTTATTAATATCTTCACCAATATCTTTTAACTCTCTTTTTAAATTATCTATTACAGCTTTTTTTGCTATATTTTGTTTATTTAAATCAATTGTTGTAAATATTTTATATCCACCTGTTTTTAAATCTTTAAACTTATCTTTAAATCTTCTAACAACTTCATCCACAATATATGGAGCTATATTTTGAGTAAGTGATGTTTTATATACTTTTGGTCTCTCAGATTTCGCTTGATTATACTCTTCATCTGTAATCCAACCTAACTTTCTTAAACGATTTAATATAAGATTTGCTCTTTTTATAACTCTATTATAATGTCTTAATGGATTATAAAAAGATGGAGCATTTGGAATACCAACTAGCATAGCTGACTCTTTTAATGTAAGCTTAGATAAATCTTTTCTAAAATAACCTTCTGCAGCAGTCTTTATGCCCAAATAGTTATTACCATATGGAATTAAATTTAAATATCTCTCTAAAATCTCCTCTTTAGATAAAACTTTCTCTATTTTATATGCTAATATCATCTCTTTTATTTTACGACTTAACTTCTTTTTACGAGTTAAAAACATATTTTTAATAAGTTGTTGAGTAATTGTGCTACCACCCTCGACAAATGCACCAGCCTTTATATCTTTTATAATAGCTCTAGCAATAGCATCTGGATTAACACCTTTATGCTCAAAAAATTTTGTATCTTCCATTGCAACAACACCCTCAATAACATAAAAAGGAATTTCACTATATGTTGCATAAAGTCTATGCCTTTTCTTAAATATAAAAGCTATTCTTTTTCCATTTCTATCTAAAATTTCAGTAGAAGTATCTGGAGCATATTTTGTAATTTTATCAACATGAACCGATTTATAAGCATATGCAAACATACCAAATAGTAACGCAACAATTAAAATTCCTATAATAACTAATATTTTAATAATTTTTGCAATCACTGCCTATACTCTCTATTTTTAAAATTTGATTCTATTAATAATTTTGTATAACTGCTTTTTGGTGAAGATAAAAGATTATGACTTAGACCACTCTCTACTACTATACCTTTTTTTAATACTACCATATTTTCGCATAAAACTGATGCTATATTTATATCATGAGTAACAAAAAGCATTAAAAATTGCTCTTTTGATTGTAAAAATTTAAGCATATCTATTAACTCTATTCTTAAATTAGCATCTAAAGCTGTAGTTGGTTCATCTAATAATAAAAGTTTAGGATTGTTTACTAATGCCATTGCAAGAATAACTCTTTGTAATTGCCCTCCACTTAAATTAGGAGGATAATCTTTATAAATTCTCCAATCTAAATCTAATAATTTAAATAACTCTTTTACCCTACTCTCAGTTGTAAAAAACTGTTTAGAAATCTTTGTAAGTGGAGATAAAGCAGTAAATGGATTTTGAGGAACAAAAGATATTGTTTTACCTCTCTCTAATTTAAATGGAGAGTCTATATCTATTTCTAATTTTAAATTATTTGGTAACATATTTAACAATGCTTTAAGTGTTAATGATTTTCCACTTCCACTCTCACCCACAAGTGCTGTTGAACTAGATATATTAAAAGCTAAATCTACTAGAGTATCACTACTAGTTTCTATTTTAACTTTTTTTAATTTAATCATTTAAACCCTTAATCCAAGGTAATATTTTCTCTACTGGTAAGCCCATAGCATTAGATTCTAAGCCATCAACCTTTTTAATATACTTTTTACAAAACCCCTCAACCATACAAGCTCCAGCTTTACCTTGCCACTCTAAACTAGATAGATAACTATTTAAATCATCTTTATCAAATTTTGAAAAAGTAAACCAAGTTGCCGAAATATCTACAAACTCTAACTCTAAAGATTTTAAAATAGTCGCTGTTATTATAGAGATTTTAGCTCCACTTTGTTTTAATAAAATGTCTCTTGCTTCATCTATATTTTTAGCTTTTCTAAGCATCTCTCCCCTATTTGTAGATATAACAGTATCTGCTACAAGTATAGGTATATCTAAATTATAAGAGTTTAAAGCAGAGTTAAACTTACCTAAAACAACATTATAGACAAAACTTTTTGCATTAGTTTGATTAATAGACTCTTCATTAAAATCTATAGGAGATTGTATATACTCTAAATTAAAACTATCTAATAGTTTAGCTCTAGTTATAGAGCTAGAGCATAACCTTATCATAACTAAACCAACCTAAAAATAGATTTATAGTAAACTATTTTCATTTATAAATTCTTTTTCAAATACTCTTTTGCAGCTTTGATTGCATCATTAACTTTAGATACATCTTTACCACCTGCTTGTGCAAAGTCTGGACGACCACCACCTCCTCCACCTACAATTGGAGCTATCTCTTTTATCCAGTCACCTGCTTTTATACTGTTACCCTTACAACCAGCAGCTAATAAAACTTTATCACCCTTTTTTTGAAAAAGCATAATTGCTAAATTATTATATCTATTTTTAGCATCATCAATTAAAGCTTTTATATCTCCACTATCTACCTCTTCTACTACTGTTTTTACACCATTTATCTCTTCAATCTTAAGCTCTTTTTTAGTAGCTTTTTGAGACTCTTTTAACTCTTTATTTAACTCTTTAATCTGCTCTTTTAGTTTAGAAATAGCTTTAAGTGGCTCTTTTGTTTTTAACTCAGACTCAATTTTTAATAACTTTTCTCTATTCTCTTTTATTAACTCTAAAGCACTTGCACCACAAACAGCTTCTACTCTTCTAACTCCCGAGCTTACTCCACTCTCTTTTGTAATTAAAAATGTTCCAATTTTTGAGATATTATCAACATGTGTCCCACCACAAAGTTCTACAGATGCATCACCCATAGATACAACTCTAACTTTATCTCCATACTTTTCTCCAAATAAAGCTACTGCACCACTATTTTTTGCTTCATCAATTGGCATTACTTTTGTATCTACCTCTATTGCTCTTAAAATTTTATCATTAACCCAATTCTCTACTGCATCTAATTCATCTTTAGTCAATGCTTTAGAGTGCGTAAAGTCAAATCTTAATCTTTTATCATCATTATATGAACCAGCTTGTGCAATATGATTACCTAAAACTGATTTTAAAGCTGCTTGTAAAAGATGTGTTGCAGAGTGATGTTTAGCAATTTCAGCTCTTTTATTATCTACTTTAGCTTCTACAATCTCTCCACTTTTTATACTACCCTCTACTTTAGATAAATTAAGTTCAAAAAACTTTTTAGTATCTAAAACTTTAACTATATTATCATTAACTATTAACTCTCCACTATCTCCAACTTGTCCACCAGATTCTGCATAAAATGGTGTTTTATCTAAAAGAACCCAACCTTTAGAATTAATAGAATCTACTAATTTAAAGTTTTCATCTAAAGTTGCTAACACCTTTGCATTAGTTGTAGTAGTTTGATAACCTACAAACTCATTGATACCAAATTTCTCTTTTAACTCTTTAAAGTCACCACTAACAACACTATCTCCTGCACCTTTCCAATTAGCTTTAGATTTCTCTCTTTGCTCTTGCATTTTTGCATTAAAAGCATCAATATCTAACTCTATACCCTTCTCTCTTAACATATCTTGAGTTAAATCTAAAGGAAAACCATAAGTATCATATAACTTAAATGCAACTTCTCCATTAAATTTATTGCTTGTATTTTTTAACTCTTCTTCAAATAGTTTAATACCTGCTTCTATTGTATTAAAAAATCTAGCCTCCTCTTGCTCCATTGCACTCTTTATTGCACTAGATTGAGTCTTTAAATAACTATAATGCTCTCCCATTAATTCAGCTAAAGTATCTACCATTTTATATACAAATGGCTCTCTTATACCCAATAAATATCCATGTCTAATAGCACGACGGAGTATTCTTCTTAAAACATATCCTCGACCCTCTTTATCAAAAGTAACACCTTGAGCCAAAAGAAAAGATGTAGAGCGAAGATGGTCTGCAATTACACGATAAGATGCAATATTCTCTTTGGTTGGTTTAGCTCCTACAATTTGGCTTAATTTATCAATTAAAGGCATAAATAGTGAAGAGTCATAATTATTTAAAACTCCCTCTTTAATAGCTACAACTCTCTCTAGTCCCATACCAGTATCAATACTTGGTTTTGGAAGTGGAGTTAATTTGCCACTTTTATCTCTATCGTATTGCATAAAAACTAAATTCCAAATCTCTAAGAATCTATCTCCATCTCCACCCATTTTATCTTCTGGTGAATTAAAATGCTCCTCTCCTTGGTCATAAAAAATTTCGCTACAAGGTCCACAAGGTCCTGTATCTCCCATTTGCCAAAAGTTATCTTTATCACCAAAACGCATTATTCTATCTTCGCTAATATGTTTTTTCCAAATATCATAAGCTTCATCATCACTATCATGAACAGTTACCCAAAGTCTATCAATTGGTAAATTTAGATACTCTTTAGATGTAATAAACTCCCAAGCATAAGCTATTGCCTCTTCTTTAAAATAATCTCCAAAAGAGAAGTTCCCAAGCATTTCAAAAAAGGTATGATGCCTTGCTGTATATCCAACATTATCTAAGTCATTATGCTTTCCACCAGCACGAATACAAGTTTGTGAAGTTGTAGCACGAGGTGGCGTTGGAATTGGCTCTTGTCCAGTAAAAATCGATTTAAATTGAACCATTCCAGCATTTGTAAAAAGTAGTGTATCATCATCTGGAACTAGTGGTGAACTTGGTAATACTTTATGTCCTTTAGACTCAAAAAAAGATAAAAAATCTTCTCTAATACTCATATGATATTCCTCTATAGTTTATATTAAAAGTAATTTTATCTAAAATGGGTTAAATCAAGATTAAGTAGCCAAAATGGCTACTCTTACATATGTTATCTAAAAAAACAGGAGGAGGAGAAGAGATTTATGATACATATGTAAAACTATTAACCTTTTTAACTTCAAGGTTAATATAATTATAATCTACAAATGTGTATTTATTGTGAAATTCTCTATATATTTAGATAAATTTTTTGCACCATTTGGCTCTATAAGTTTAATTAACTCTTTACTAATACTACTTAAATCTTTATCTAAAATATCTAATACTATATCTTCTTTTAAATCTTTATCTCTACAAACCCAAGCTAAACCTTTATCTACTAAAAATTTAGCATTATAGTATTGATGATCATTTGCTGCATAAGGGTATGGCACAAATAATGCAGGTAATCCATTTGCTGTCATCTCCCATAGTGTCGAAGCCCCTGCTCTTGCTATTGCAAAGTCTGCTTCTTCAATAATTTTTGGCATCTCTTTTGTAAAACCAAAAATTTTAGCCTCTACATTTATCTTTTTATAATCTTCTATAACTTTATCAAGGTTTTTTACCCCTGCTTGATGATATATTCTAATACCTCTCTCTTTAAAATATGGTGCTAATTTTAATGCAAAATTATTTAGTGCAACAGAACCTTGAGAACCTCCACTAATTAAAATAGTTTTAATTTTATCTCTTACTCTTGCTTTATCAAAAAAAACTTGCTTCACAGGATAACTCAATTTAATATCACTATCTTCAAAAGTAGATATAAAAGATTTAGCAAATGGCTTTAAGTATCTATTTAATATACCTGTATATGCATTTTGTTCATGAATAATTAAAGGCACTCTTAACATTATAGCAGCTACAGAGGCAGGAGCAGCAGAAAAACCACCAACAGAGAATACAACTTTAGCATTCTCTTGTTTTAAAACTTTACTTATCTCTAATGCCTCTTTTGCAGTATGCCAAAGTGCTAAGAATTTACCTAAAATACCTTTATCTGCAATTGTTACGCTATCAATAAAATAGCATCTTTTAAATCTTTTATCATTTTCAAACCAATTCCTATCTTGTCCTTTTGTAGAACCTATATATATTGGTTTTTCATTTAAATGTTCAACTACAGCATCTATTATAGTTAAATGCCCACCAGTTCCACCACCAGTTAAAATTATACTCATTTTTCTACCTTTCTTGATAGCATTAATACCATAGATATAGCTAAAGAGGTTGCAATAATTTGTGACCCTCCATAACTTAACAATGGAATAGCTATACCTTTAATCGGAATAAGTCCTGAAATTCCATACATATTTATCATTCCACTTATAAAAATAACTATTGCAACACCATAAACAAAAAACTTATCTTCTAACTTTTTTAATTTAGAACCTATATTAAATATTCTATAAAGAATATAAAAATATAGTATAAAAATCAAAGAAATTCCTAAAAATCCTATCTCTTCAGATAATCCTGAAATAATAAAGTCTGTATGAACTTCACTTAAAAATCCAAGCTTATACTGCCCTTCTCCAATACCTCTACCAAATAATCCACCACCCTCTATTGCTTTTAGAGAGTTAATAATATGATATGGAACAGCTGTATCAGTAACAATAAAGGAGTTAGGCAATATTGGTTTAAAAATTTCTTGAATACCAACCCACCAACCTTTAAATCTATGTAACCTATGTGGAGCTACTAAAATAAGAGTAATAAATAGGACAATTGCCATACTAAAGAGTGAGAAAAATAGCTTTTTAGACCCTCCAGCTAAAAGTATTAAAGCTAAAAGTGATATTGTTATTACAACAACTTGACCTAAATCTTTTTGAGCTACTGCAATAAAAGCTACTGCAACAAATAGAATAAAAAAATAAGGCAATAAAACAAGAACTTCTTGAGTAAAACTTTTTGTATTATATAATGCATTATATTTTCTTGCTAAACTCCATGAAATAAAAAATATAAATCCATATTTAAAAAACTCTACAGGAGCAAAAGAGAAAAAACCAAAACTTATCCACCTTTTAGCTCCAAGCACAGCTTTTACCATATTTTCTGGCAATAAAAGCATAACAGCAAAAGCGATAAATGAACCTATAAATATAGTAAATCCTAATGGCTTAAAAACTCTATATGGATTCATTTTACTAATTATTGTCAAAATTAATATAGATATAATTACAGAATATAACTGTTTTTTAAAAAAAAAGTATTCACTTGTACCAAAATATATAGTTGGATAGATAGATAATGAATATACAGATAGTAAAGATATAAATAAAAGTGCAATTGTAGAGAGATAGAGTCCTCGATCCATAAAAATTTACCTTAAACTATATAATATGTCGTAATAATACCTTTTTTTTATTAATTAGTATTAAAATTTATGTTATTATAACAAAACTAAATAAATATTTTTAGAGGCACAATGAGTAATAATTTTAATAACTATATAGATAAAAACCGATTAAATTTAATTATAAAAATTATGATAACAATATTTATCATATTTTTAATAAGAATACTCTTTATATCTTTAAGTGGTGATGGAAAAATAAAGATAAAAGAGATAAAAGACCATGCTTTAAGAGGTAATATTATATCATCTGAAGGTTATACAATTAGTCGTTCAATTAAAATGTATAGTGCTTCATTTCATACTGAATATTTAGACCCTAATAAAAAAGAGTTTTTTTTAAAACTATTTAGTATATACTCTAACATTCCACTAGAAGAGTTAAAAAAGAGATTAGTAACTAAAGATGGAAAACCAAAACATGGGTGGATAACGCTTAGTGATAATATAGATGCAAAAACTGCCATTTATCTAAAAGATTTAAATTATAAATTAAATAGATTTAAAGTCTTTAGTGCTAGAGGTGTTAATAAGAACTTTTTTTATGGTTTAACAATAACTCAAATAGGAGAGAAAAGAGAGTATCCATTAAAAGAGGCTCTATCTCCTATATTAGGTTATACAAGAAGTAAAAATAGTAATGGATATAGCTATATAGTAGGTTTTAATGGTATAGAAAAATTTTATGATAAATATTTAAATAAGAAAAAAGATGGTTTAGTAAAAGGTAAAAAAGATGCAACAGGTTATATAATATATACTAAATCTGTTAAATATCAAAAAAAAGAGAATGGATATAATTTAATTTTAAATATAAATTTAGGATTGCAAAAAAATATAGATTATATATTAGATAGTTATAAAATTAAACTTGGTGCTAAAGAGATAATTGCTGCTGTTATGCAATCTAATAACTCTAAAATATTGGCAATTACTTCTAGTAATAGATATGACCCACTAAATATTAAATCTGAAGAGATTGAAAATTTACAACCAAAAGCTACAACATATGCTTATGAACCAGGCTCTGTATTAAAACCAATTACTTACTCTTTAGCCATAGATAAAGGTTTAATTACTCCTAAAACAGTATTTGATACAAATAATGGAAAGTTATATTTAGGTAGATTTAAAATTACAGATGATGAACCAGAACCATCCTTAGATGCAGAACATATAATTATAAAATCATCTAATATTGGTATATCTAAAATAGCTTGGAAATTTAAAAATAATGAGTTTAGAAATGGTTTACTAAAATTTGGATTGGGTAAACAAAAAAGTGGTATAGATATAGGTAAAGAGGCATTTGGTAAAATATATAGTGCTAAGAAATTAAAACATACAATAAATAGGGCAACAACTGCCTATGGTTACGGAATACAAGTAACATTTGCACAACTTTTAAAAGCATATAATGTATTTAATAATAATGGTATATCTTACACGCCAAGGGTTGTAAATTATTTACAATCAGAAAATGGACAAATGTTTCAATTAAAAAAAGATTATACTGTAATTAAACCAATCTCTAAGGAGAGTGCAAATATTGTAAAAGATACTCTTATTAAAGTTGTAAAAGAGGGAACTGGAAAAGCTGCTATTACAGAAGGTTTAGAGATAGGTGGAAAAACTGGAACTGCTATGATAGCAAGTAAAGGTGGATACCAACATAGATACCATACAAGTTTTTTTGGTTTTGCAAATGACCAATATGGCAATAAATATACAATAGGAGTTTTAGTAATAGAACCTAAATATGAAAAACACTTTGCATCTCAAAGTGCTGTTCCTGTATTTAAAAAGATTGTAGATGCCATGATAGAAAGAGAAATGTTAAAACCAAATTTAAATAAACAAAAAGAGGCTGAAAAACAAAAAGAGTTAGAAGCAAAAAAAGAGTTAATTAAGCAAAAACAACAAGAGAATGTCTTAGAACTTAAAGAAAAATTAAGAAGACAAAGAGAACAATTAATACAAAAACAGAGAAAAGAGATTCAAAAACGAAAGCATATCAAAAATAGAACTCATAAAAAAATAAGAAAACAAAAGTTGCAAAATATGGGAGTTCCAATAGATACAAACTCCCCTGACCTATTCTAAACCCAAATATTATCTATTAATCTAGTAGTTCCTACAAAGGCTGCTACTAAAATTATACTATTTCCACACTCTACCTTATCTAATCTATTAAAATCTCTATCTACAATAGCAATGTAATCTAATTTTGTTACATTAGGCTCTAAAATAGATAACATTTTATTCTCAATAGTTAATACATTTAATTCCCCTTGAGACACCATAATAGCTGCTTCTTTAAGAGAACGACTTAAAAATAGTGCTTTTTCATATTCATTTTTACTTAAATATACATTACGACTACTAAGAGCTAAACCTTTAGCATCTCTTACAATTTCGCAAGGAATAATATTTGTATTTAAAAAATAATCATTTTTCATTTGAGTAATTAATGCTAACTGTTGTGCATCTTTTTTACCAAAATATGAATTAGTTGGATTTACAATATTAAATAACTTCATAACAATTTGCAAAACCCCATCAAAATGACCTGCTCTTTTTGCACCCTCTAAAATAAAACCTCTAATTTTGGGTGCTTCTATTTTTAATTCATCTTTATTATATATAGAATCGATTGTTGGCATAAATAGTATATCGATACCTATTCGTTTACATATTTCTATATCTGCACTATCTTTTCTTGGATATTTATCTAAATCTTCACCTTCTAAAAATTGAGTTGGATTTACAAAAATAGAGACTACTACTGCATCATTCTCTTGCTTTGCTCTTTTTATTAAACTTATATGACCTTCATGTAATGCACCCATAGTTGGAACAAAACCTACCTTCCCTTTTAACTTATCTCTAGCTTCTTTAAAAGCTTTATAATCATTAACTACAATCATCTCTGCTACCTTTTGGCTATTTTTTGGTAAAATCATACCAAAAATTTATAGCAGGATAGATTATGGATAGTTATGAGTATAGCGAGTTATTAAAAAATCTTCAAAATAAAATGTCAAATATTACAGATATTACACAACCACAAAAAATAGAAGGTAGATTAAAAGAGATAGAAGATATTCAACAAAAGCCAGAATTTTGGAATGATGCAAAAAATGCAGCAAAAATTTCACAAGAGAAGACAAAATTAGAAAGAATTTTAAATGTTTATAATGAAGCCAACGAAGCTTTAAATGATGCAATAGAGTATTTTGAATTAGCAAAAAATGAAAATGATGAAGATACATTAGAGATGCTTTTTGAAGATGCACAGAGCCTAAAAGAGCATATACAAAAATTAGAAATTCAAATTATGCTTAGTGGAGAACACGATAGTAATAACGCTATTATATCTATTCACCCTGGGGCTGGAGGAACAGAGAGTCAAGATTGGGCAAGTATGCTATATAGAATGTATCTAAGATGGGCTGAGCGACACAATTTTAAAGTAGAAGTACTAGATTATCAACCAGGTGAAGAAGCAGGTATAAAAGATGTAAGTTTTATCATAAAAGGTGAAA
>CAYMGA010000021.1:0-12182 GCA_964389865.1 uncultured Nitratifractor sp. | reverse complement strand
GTTTAATAAAATCACCATCATTATTTGGGTTTACACCAATATTTGCTTGTTGAATTGCCTTTTCAATATCTGATAAAAGTGATTTCTCCCAAGGATTAATTGCAATTGTAGTAGCATCTATTGCTGTAACACTTGCAACTTGGTTTAATGCTGTAGGTGTGCCATAATAGTTAACTTTTACATGGTCAACTACATTTGTTGTAACCTTACCAGTTCTTAAAGTTAAAAACTCTTTTTTCATAGCATCTATGCTCTTTTGCATATGGTCTGCTGCTTCGCCTAATATATCTTCTACCATAACTATTCCTTAAAGTAATATTTTTTAAAATTTTAGCTAGATTTTGGTAAATTTTGAGTTAGTTTTAAATATTTTGGGCAAAATGCCCTAAATTACTATTTGCTAGAGTTTTTATCTGTAGTTTTAGTTGGAGCTGTTGGAGCTTTTGACTCAGTAGCTTTAGATTTTGGAGCAGGAATAACTTTTTCTATAGTATCAACTGCACTCTTTTTATTCTCTTGAGAATAGAAATAACCAAGTGCTAAAGTATTAATAACAAATAGTAATCCTAATGCAAATGTTATTTTAGTTAAAAAACCAGCTGGTCCTTTTGCTCCAAAAAGTGATTCATTACTACCACTATATGCACCCAAACCGATACTTGAACTCTTTTGTAATAAAACAGCAATAGTAATTAAGATAGCTAAAACTATCTGAATAATAAACAAAGTTGATGTCATAATAACCCTCTTTAAGTAAGAAATAATATAATTGGCGCGATTATATCTAAAATAAGCTTCAACAGTAATTTTTAAAGGTAAAAATATGGAATATTATATAAATAGATATAAAAAATTTATAGAAGAGGGACTATTTTTTGAAGCTCATGAAGCATTAGAAGAGTTTTGGTTTCCAAAAAGAAGAGAGAAGAGTCCAAAAGTTTTAATAGTAAAAGGTTTTATAAATGCAGCAGTTGCACTTGAACTAAAAAAAAGGGGTAGATTAGAGGCATCTAAAAGGGTTTGGCAAACATATAAAAAGTTATCTAAAAAGTTAGATAAATACCCAAATAGAGAGCTTTTAGAGCTAAAACTATTTATTGAAAAGTTTGCTATATAATATTTTAGTTATAATTTTAAAAAAATGGATTTTCGATGTATAGATTACTTATAATTATAATACCAATTATTACAATATTAGTTTTAATATTTGTCTCAATCTTTACTCCAGTTGGTAGTAATTTAACACTAAAACCAATAGTTAATACTCTATTAAATAAAGAGATTAAAAAACCAAAAATAGAGATTACAAAGTTAAATAGTAAATTTGGATTTATAGATGTAGATGCCAAAAGTGATAATGGTATAAAAGCAAATACAAAAGGGGATATTAACTATTTTGATAAAAAATTTAATCTAAATTATAAAGCTAATGCACAAACTGTTACAGTAGATGATAGAGATATAAAGTTAGATTTAGATATTAAAGGTCAAGCTGTTGGAAGTTTTAATAATTTTGGTGTAAATGGTGAGGGTAGGGCATTTGATTCTGATATAAATTATAAGTTTATTATAAAGAATAAAAACCCTCAATCTATAGATATTGATTTAAATAGTGCACAAATTGCTAAAATTTTTGCTCTTTTAAACCAACAACCTCTACTTGATGGCTATCTCTTTATAAATGCTAAAATGCCAAGTTTAGATATTAAAAATCCAAGAGGTAAAGCTCTTATAGAGATAAAAAATGGTCAATTTAGTCAAGCTTTAATTAAAAGATTTTATAAAATTAAAATACCAAAAGATGAAAAGTTAAGAGCAAATATAAAAGCTGTAGTTGCTAAAAAATATATTATAAGTAAAGGTGATATAAATACAACAACTGCAAAAATTAATATTAAAAAGCTTACATCATCACTAGATTTTACAAAATCTAAGGGTTATTATGGTTTAAATATTGATAATTTATCTAGGTTAAACTCTCTTACTAACTTAAAGTTAAAAGGAAAACTATCTACAAGTGGAGTATTTTACTTAGATAGAACAAGAGATATTTTTCAACTCAATACACAAACTAGAGATTTTGGTGGAGTTACTAAGATAAGTTATTTAAATGGAAAAGTTTCAGCATCTTTAAAAGGGGTAGATATTGTAAAAGTTTTACAAACACTCTCAATGCCATACTATCTATCTTATGGAAAAGTTAATGCTATTTTAAATCTTGCAAATTTAAAAAATTTAAATGGTAATTTTGCAATTAATACAAGTGGAGTTTTAAATAAAAAGTTACTTAAAGTTAAGTTACCTAGCTATAAATATCATTTGAAGGCAAAAGGGCTTATTAAAGATAATAAATTATCTATTAAAAGAGCAAAACTATTAACTAATTTTATAAATCTTGATGTAAGCAACCTATCATACTCTATTTTAACTGGTGCTTTAAAGACAACTTTTTTAGCCGATATTAATAACTTAAGAGCTTTACAACTCTTTACACAAATTCCACTAAATGGTGAGCTAAAAGTTGCAGGAGATTTACAAAAAGTTGGTAATATTATTAAGCTTGATGCATCTACAAAATCTTTAGGTGGTAATTTAAAGTTTAAATATAATGGTAATACTCTTAAGGCAGATTTCTCTAATATAAGTGTTGCTAAACTACTATTTATGTTAAATCAACCACATTTTGTAACTAAAGGTAGTGCATCTGGAAAAGTCGATATTACAAGTATTAAAAATTTAGATGGTATATTTACAATAAAATCTCTTGGCTCTTTAGATTCAGCAACTTTACAAAAACTTTACAATATTAATTTGGGTAGTAACTTCAAATACTCTATGTTGGTTAAAAATGGTATTATTAAAAGTGGAAGATTTATTACTCAACCAAAGCTTAATACCTCTTTGGGTAGCATAGTTTTTGAATATTTAAATTATGATACTAAACAAAAAAAGTTAACATCTAAATATAGTGTAAATATAGATAACTTAAGAAAATTAGAGCCACTAACTGGACAAAAATTAAATGGTTCATTTGCATTTAAAGGGACAACTAAAGTAACTAATAATCAACTATTAACTACAGCAATTGCAAATGAGTTAGGTGGTGTAATTAACTTAATTGCAGATGATAATAGAGTCAAAATTGATGCAGCAGGAGTTAGTGTAATTAGTTTACTAAATATGTTAAATTTAGAGCAAGTATTAGATGGTGTTGCAAAGTTTAATTTAACATATAATCAAAAAGCAAAGAGAGGAAAATTTATTGTTACTTTAGATGAAGCAAGATTTTTAAATTCATCTTTAGTTCAAACCCTAAAAAATAGTGTAAACTTTGATTTATCTAAAGAGATTTTTCAAAGAGCTAAAATTGATGGTAATATAGATAAAAATATTATTACATTTAATTTAAGCACACAAAGCCAAAGAGTGCAAATATCTACAAAGAGTGCAAAAATAGATACTAAACATAAAACAATTAATGCTAAGATAGTAATCTATTATAAAAATCAAGATTATAGATTTAAATTAACAGGCAATATAGAAAATCCACATATTCAACCAATACTTGAGGGATATGTAAAAAGAAAAGTAATAAAGAAAGTTAAAGATTTAGGTATAGATAAAGAGATAAAAAAGGTAATTCCAAATGAAATTAAAGCTTTAGAAGAGAATAATATAACTAAAGATAAAATTAAAAAATTGATACCAAATGAGATTAAAGGTTTATTCAATAATCTTTAATTTATTGCTAAAAGCTCAAAGTACAAAGCGCAAAGCTTGTTCCTAAAACTGTTAATGAAAAATAAAAAACAGTTCTAAAGCGTAATACCAATGAAATAACGAAAAATGTTGTATTTTTGCTTCTCTTTTGGAAGTGAGACTTTAGTCTCACTAAGAGTTATCAAAGCTTTTAAAGATAAAATTATCTTTTTTTGTAAGGCTAAAGCCCAATGCCAATGAAATAAGCTTTATTTCTTTGGCATAGTGTTACTACCTATACTCCTCATTTAGCATAAAATGTCAAAAAAATAGCTATTTAAAATAAAATACTCCCATAAAATAAGCATATTTTAATATTTTAGTGGTAATATTGTGATATAAAAATCACATATAAAGGATTAAAAATGTTATTAAAAGAGATAAATAGAGAGATAGATAAATTAACTAAACCTTTTGTTGGTAATAAAAGTGATATAAAAGATAATATCTCTTTTATGTTATCAGTTGCTTATAATGAGATTAGTATTCAAAAAGATTATATTGATAATTTAAAGTTAGAATTAAATAGCACAAAAGAGGAGTTTACTCTATATAAAAAGAGTTATAACTATGTAACTAGAATGTTAAGTAACTTAATTAAAAAAAGAGATGAAAAAATTGCTCAATTAACTAAAGAGTTAGAAGAGTTAAAGGCTACAATAAAGTAGTTTATCTATCATCTCTTTTGCTAGAGTCCCTACCGTAGATACAACATATACATCACACTCTTTTAGGGCTTCCATCTCCTCTTTGCCCCTAACTCTTGCTACTATATGTGCCTTTGGAACAATATCTTTAACAGCTTGTGATATAAGTCTAATCTTTTCTAAATTATGAAATGTAATCATAACAGCTGCTGCATCTTTGATATTTATTGACTCTAAAACAACTCTTTGTGCTGCATTACCAAAAAATACTGGTTGATTATCATCTAATGCTTCTTGATATAGTTTTAAATCATGTTCTATAAGCACATAATCAAATCCATCATTTTTTAAGGTTTGTGTAACTTTTCTACCTAATGGTCCATATCCACACACCACAATATGATTTTTAAGTCCCGTTGAGCTAATTTTAAACTCTCTAACTGGTTCTTTAAAAATAAAATCTGCAAGTTTTGTTAAGTTTTGAATAATAAAAGGAGTTGCAATCATTGAAAATATTACAGCAGTAGATAAGATATTTGAAATTTTTTCATCTATAAAGTTATGGTTTTGCGCTAAAACAAAGATAGCTAATGCAAATTCACCAATTTGTGATAGTGCTAATGCACTCTTAAAAGCTGTCCTTTTTTGGTTAAAAAATAATACTCCAAATATAATTAAAGCTTTAACTATCATAACAACTATAACAATAGCTAAAATAGTTGGTAAGTTATCTATGACAATAGATACATCTATACGGCTCCCAACTACAAAGAAAAATAGCCCTAAAAATAGGTCTCTAAAGGGTGATAAATCTGCTTCTATTTGATATTTATAGTGAGACTCTGCTAAAAGCATCCCTGCAAAAAATGCACCAAGTGAGTATGAAAAGCCCAATAAGTGCGCTGTTTCAGCCGATGCTAAAACTATAAATAAGATTGCTAAAAGAAATATCTCTTGATTTTGAGTCTTTACAGAAAACTCTAAATACTTATCTACTCCATACTTTCCAAGAAGTAAAATAGCAAAAAATATTACCATATTAATAGATGTACTTAATAAAAGTGTAGATACCTCTATATCTTTAGTAAATATATCTATCATAATTAAAATAGGAATTACAGCTAAATCTTGAAATAGCAATATTCCCAAAACTTTACGCCCATATCCTGCATGAATATCTCCATTTTCATTTAACATTTTAAGCACAATTGCAGTCGAAGATAGTGATAGTGCTGAACCAATTACAATAGCACTTTGAGTTTCAAAATGAAAGATATATTGAGCAATTATAGCAAATATAAAACTACTTAAAATTACTTGCAAAGAGCCATATAGTAATACTTGCTTCTTCATAGCTTTTAATTCACTAAAGCTAAACTCTAAGCCAATTGTAAACATTAAAAATATAATTCCAAGCTCTGAAATATGCTCTAAAATCTTATCTTCTCCACCTAATCCAAAAGATAAAGAGACAATAGTTCCAGTAAATATATAACCAATGGCTGTTGGTAAATTAAATTTTTTTAATATAATATTTAGAATTGATGCTATTAAAATTGTTAAAATTGCAAAGACTACCTGTTCCAATATACTCCCTTTAATTAAAATACCAATATTAACAGATGTTAAATAGGTGAGAAATTTATGTGATATATATCTATTATATCAAAATAAATTTAAGATTAGCTATTAAATTTTTTGTGCTATAATAGCTAAATATTTATTTATAAGGATAGATGAGTGGAGACTATTAAAGATATTTATGAAAAAGCAGGACTTTTCTATTTAGGAAAAGATGTAGATACTAAAAATTTTGAACCAACTAATGTTTTAACACTTTTAAAAAATAAAAACTTTACAACTCACGCAGCAATTATTGGAATGACAGGCTCTGGTAAAACAGGGCTTGGAATTTCGCTTTTAGAAGAGGCTGCAATTGATAATATACCATCAATTGTAATTGACCCAAAAGGAGATATGGGTAATATGCTCTTAACTGACCCCTCTTTTTCACCTTTAAGTTTTAAGCCTTGGGTAGAAGATGATGCAAAAGCAAAAGGGCAAGAGCCACTTGAGTATGCTGCAAAAGTTGCTAATATGTGGAGAGAGGGAATCTATAGTTGGGGACAAGATGAGAGTAGAGTAGAGAAGTTTAGCAAGGTTGATAAAACTATCTATACTCCAGGCTCTAGCTCTGGAGTAGCTATTAATATTTTAAGTTCTCTATCTCGTCCATCAAATGAAATTTTAGATGATAGTGATAATTTTAGTGCCTATTTAACAAGTACTGTTGGCTCACTATTAGCTCTTATAAATATAGAAGCAAATCCACTAGAGAGTAAAGAGTTTATTTTGCTTTCGCAAATTATTGCACACTCTTGGAGAAGTGGTAACTCTTTAGGTATAGATACTCTTGTTGGAGCAGTAATTAATCCACCATTTAAAAAGATTGGTGTTCTTCCAATAGATAGCTTCTATCCACAAAATGAGAGATTTAAATTGGCTAATAGATTTAACTCTGTAATTGCATCACCCTCATTTATGGGGTGGTTAAGTGGTGAAGATTTAGATATACAAAAGATGCTATATTCAAAAGATGGCAAAGCTAGGGTAGCAATTTTCTCTATTTCTCATTTAGATGAGTCTCAAAGAATGTTTTTTGTAACACTTCTATTAAATAAAGTAGTAGCTTGGATGCGTCGTCAAAGTGGTAGTAGTAGATTAAAAGCACTGCTTTATATGGATGAGATATATGGCTTTTTCCCACCAGTTAAAAATCCACCATCTAAAGAGCCAATGATAACTCTTTTGAAACAAGCTAGAGCTTATGGATTAGGTGTTGTATTAAGCACTCAAAATCCTGTAGATTTAGATTATAAAGGCTTAAGTAATATTGGAACTTGGTTTATTGGAAGATTACAAACTACTCAAGATATAAAACGAGTTATAGATGGTCTTGGAGGCAAAATTGACTCTGCTCTATCTAAAGATGAGATAGCCTCACTTTTAGCAAATTTAAAAAAGAGAACATTCTTTTTAAAGAGTGCCCACTTAGATGATATAAGACTATTTGGAACAAGATGGGTTTTAAGTTACCTAAAAGGTCCTTTAAAAAAAGATGATATATCTATGCTAATGGAATCAAAAAAGGGTAATATTGAGCCTCTTAATATAGTAAGTAGTAATGATAGTGATTTTGTGCAAAATATAGTATTAAGTGGTAATGTTTTGCAAAGATACGAAGCTGATATTACAGGTAAAAAGCAATATACTCCAACAGTAGCTGCATCTTTAAAAGTTTGTTATATAGATGCAAGAAGAGGTATAGATGAGAGTAAAGAGTTAGAGCTAATTTTAAATTTAGATGGTTTAACAAATTGTAATTGGGATGATTTAGAAGAGCTTGATGAGCCATTAAACTCTTTTGCTACAAAATCTCCAAATGGTGCAAAATTTAAACATTTACCAGAGTTTATAAGTGAAGATAGAGATTTAAAAGTATGTAAAAGAGAGCTTAAAAATTATATATATAACTCTTATAAAATGGAGCTTTATAGGTGTAAAAGATTGAGGTTAGAGTCTAAAATAGATGAGAGTTATGAAGATTTTGTAGTAAAAGTAGAAGATATATTAAAAGATAAATTCGAAGATGATTTAGATGATTTAAAATCTAAATATGAGAAGAGATTAGATAGATTAGAGTCTCAACTACAAAGAGCGAAAATGCAAGTTGAAAAAGAGAAAGATGACCAAACAAGCTCTTTAATTGGTGCAGGAATTTCAATTATATCAGCTCTATTTGGAAGAAAAAGTGTTACGAAAATTGGAACAGCAGTAAATAGAAGTGGAAGAGTCTTAAAAGAGAGAAGTGATATAAGCAGAGCAGAAGCAAGGGTAGAAGAGTTAGAGCAGAAGATAGAAGATTTACAACTTGAATTAGAGGATAAAATAGAGGATTTAAGCCAAAAATATACTCTTGAAAACTATCCAATAGATACAATATTTATAAAACCTAGAAAGAGTGCAATAGATATAGATGAAATTTCAATTTTATGGAGAGTAGCATTTTAATTAATAGTCTATTTAATAATTTTAAAAGATACAAAGAGATTTTAGTTATTTTAATCTCTTTTATTATTGGTTTTAGTGTTAGCAGTGGGTTACTCTTTTTTAATGGTAAAGAGTTGGTTAATGCCTTAATTTATATGGGAGTAGTTGTAGTAATTCCTTTTTTCTTTTCATTAATCTCTGCTATAAGGCTGATTTTTGTTAAATCTAAGCTTGAAGTAGAGGGGTTTAAAATCTCATTTTTATCTGGGGTTTTTTTCTCAGTAGGTGCATTAATATCTCTACTTTTTATTGTTACAACAAGCGATATAGCATTTGGTTGGGCAACAACTTTAAATATTAAACCTCAAATATTAGCTAATAGTTTAAATACTTTAGCCCTTTGGCAACCAATTTGTAATAGTTGTATAATTAGTGAGCATTTAGCCCAAATTAGTCAATTTAATAGACTTGGTGGGGCAGTAACTAAAGAGCAGATAACCTTAGCAAAAGAGCTTGGTAGTTGGTGGAGATATTTAGCTCTTTTAATTTTGGTATATGGGGTAATATTTCGAGCTATTTTATATACTATTGCGACTTTTATATTTAGAGAAAATAAGATTAACTTTACATCAGAGAAAAATCAAGAGATTTTAGAACCGATTTCAGAGAATTATCAAAATAAAATTAACTCAAATTTACTAGAGAATAGAGAGTTTAAATTAATTGGCTACTATCTTGATATTGATAATTTAAATTTAAAGTCAAACTCAAATGCAAAAGATATTGTAGTTGCCATAAAATCTTGGGAACCCCCAATTTTAGATTTTTTTGACTATTTAGAGGAGTTACAAGAAGAGAATAGAGGCTCTAAAATATCAATCTATTTAGTTGGCTTAAATGGAAAAGCTAAAGATGAAGATGTTAAGATTTGGCAAAGAAAATTAAATGAGTTAAAATTAAATTATGAGGTTATAGTATGAGTCATCCAAAATTTGTAGTTGTTGGACACCCAAATAAGGGGAAAAGCTCTATTGTCTCAACTCTTACCCTAGATGATTCTGTAGTAATTAGTGATAAACCAGGAACTACTACAAAAGCTAGAAGTTTTAAGCTAAAAAAAGGTGATAAAATACTCTATGAATTAATAGATACCCCAGGGTTTCAACGCCCTAGAAGAGTATTAAAGATTTTACAAGAGGGTAATCCTACAGCAAAGCAGAGACCAAAGAGGGTTTTAGAGTTTTTAGAAAAATATTGCAACGGTAATGAGTTTAAAGATGAGTGTGAATTGCTTAAGCCAATAATGGATGGTGGAGGCATTATATATGTTGTAGATGCTAGTAAGCCATATAGTGCAGAGTTTGAAAATGAGATGGAGATTTTAAGATATTGTGCTAAAGGTTCAATGGCTATTTTAAACTACATTGGAGATAGCGATTATACTAAAGAGTGGGATGAGGTATTAGGACAGTATTTTAGAATTGTTAAGCCATTTAATCCACTAAAAGCTACCTTTAAAGAGCATATTGAGTTATTAGAAGCCCTAAAGCATATAGACTCAAATTGGAGTAAAAACTTAAGTGAAGCTATAGAGCTTTTAGGGCAATTTCATCAAGAGCAAAAAGAGAAGATTGCAACACTAATTACTAATACAATATCTGATATATTAAGTTTTAAAATTAAAAAGAGTTCATCTTTATTTAACTACTCTAAGCAAAAACTAATATCTGATTTTCAAGAGCAAATATCTAAAAAAGAGCAAAAGTTATTTAACTCTATAAAAGATGTTTTGAATTTCAAAAATAGTATATTTAATATAGACTCTTTTAATCTTGAGTATGAGCTATTTTCGAAAGAGTCATATGAAATTTTTGGATTAAGTAAAGATAAATTAACACTAATTTCTACAATAACAAGTGCAACAGCTGGTGGATTGATAGATTTAGCAGTAGGAGGACATAGCTTCTTTTTAGGCACTGCAATAGGAGCAGTTGCAGGATATTTTGGAGCAAATTATGGTTATGAAGAGCTTAGTAAAGTAAAACTCTTAAGTAATAAAGTAGCACAAATTGGACCAATAGATGATATAAATTTTGGATTTATTTTATTAAATAGAAGTTTAAATTATGCAAATTTACTCTTAAATAGGTCTCATGCAAATCGAAAAACTGAAGAAGTTGTATCTATTAATGATACAAAATCTCTAAAAGAGTTAAAAACTATATCTATAATTCATAAGAAATTTAGAGATAAAAAAGCAACTAAAAATGATATAGATAGATATAAAGAGTTAATTTTAACACAATTAAATTGATTTAATGTGAAATATATCTTTAATAATTCAATAAAAGAGGATATAATTGTATTAAAAAATGGGAATTTAATGCAAGAGACTATTAAAGATTTAGGTGCAAAATTAATCTTTATTTTAACAGACATCTTAATCGTTACCCTCTCTTTATATCTTGCATATCTATTTAGAGGTATAACTCCTCTATTTGGTGAAAACAAAACAACACTAAATATATATTTTAATTTCTACCCTATATATATAATTATATTATCTCTATTTCTTTATGAGGGTATATATACATATCGATATGATTTTTGGCATGAAACTAGAAAGATATTTAAAGCTCTAATCTTGGCAGCACTTTTAACCTTTGCCTATTTAGCAATGACAAAATCTATAGAACACTACTCTAGGATTGTAATTGGAGCTAGTTTTGTATTTATGTTTTTACTTTTGCCAATTAGTAAACTATTTATTAAAAAATTATTGCATAAAATAGGGCTTTGGTCTAAAGAAGCAAAAATTTATGGTAATGATACTTTTTTAAATTGTGAAATATATAATAACTCTTATTTGGGCTATAAAAAACCTAAAGATGAAAATGGCTTTTCAACAGTATTTATTAACTCTAAAACTATATCGCCAGATAGATTAAAAGCATTAATAGAGAGTGAAATTAAACATACAAAAGAGGTTATCTTTACCCCTATTTTAGATGAGTATGACTTAACGCACTCTCAAATTTATGAGTTATCAAATACTAGAACCAATTTAATAGTTTATGAAAATAGATTAAAAAGTTGGCATAGACGCTTAATTCAAACTATATTTAACTATCTTTTAGCTCTTTTGTTACTACCAATACTTTTGCCAATTATTATAATAATAGCAATTGCAATTAAACTAGAATCTAGGGGTGGAGTATTTTTTATACATAAAAGAGTTGGAAAGGGTGGTAAAACTATACCTGTTGTGAAATTTAGAAGTATGTATATAGATGCAAAAGATAGATTAGAGAGTATGCTAAAGAGTGATCAAAAAATAAGAGAGGAGTGGGAGAGTTGCTTTAAATTAAAAGATGACCCAAGAGTTACAAAGGTTGGTAAATTTTTAAGAAAGACATCATTAGATGAGTTGCCACAAATCTTTAATGTACTGTTAGGGCATATGAATTTTGTAGGTCCAAGACCAGTAATTCAAGAAGAGATAGATAATTACTATAAAGATATAGCTGAGTATTACTTTATGGTAAAACCTGGGATTACAGGACTTTGGCAAGTAAGTGGAAGAAGTGATACAGATTATGAATTTAGAACAAGAACTGATAAATGGTATGTCTTAAATTGGTCTATATGGAAAGATATTGTTATTTTAATTAAAACTATAGGTGTAGTGTTAAAAAGAGATGGAGCGTATTAATTTATAATTAATAA
>CAYMGA010000020.1:0-12281 GCA_964389865.1 uncultured Nitratifractor sp. | reverse complement strand
ATTTTTACTTGCTAACATATTAATAACTACCATAGCTATTAATATCTCTAAAATTGCAGCTAGTATTAATGAGTAGTAGTTTAGTAGGGTTATATATTTTGTATTATAGCCTATTGTAGCAACTGCTACAATAAGAGTTAATGGCATAGAAAGCGATAGAGCTACTATTAACCCCTCTTTTATATTTATAAACTTTTTTAATGGGTATGCTGATAAAAATTTTATTGTAAAAGATAGCCCAACAATTAAAAGAGCATGTTTTAATACACCATCTAACTTTATAGATGTTAAATCAAAAGTAGATCCAACATGAATGAAAAATAGTGGAACTAAAAAGCCAAAACCAAAGTTTCCGATTTTTGCTTCTAATTCATGCTTGTGATGAAAAAATGCACTTATTGCAACTCCTGCTATAAATGTTCCAAGTGCTAACTCTAAGTGTAGGCGAATCATTACTACAATAAATAGGAAAAAAAGAGCCATGCTAAGTCTTATATCATGCTCTGCATGGTCATTATCTGGCATAAGTTTCTCTTTTAATTCCGGCATCCACCAAAACAGGAAATTTATACATTTATATAGTAGTATAATTAAGAGTATAAATCCAAATAGTATAGAGAGTTTATATGCTAACTCTAAGCTAAATCCAACCTCTATGGCAGCATCTAGCACAGTTAATAGTATAATACTTGCAATCTCTCCTAATACTCCTACAATAAAGGCTATCTCTATCCATCTATTATCTTTACCATACTTTTTAGATAGTGTAGCTAAAAGACCAATTGATATTAGTGGCAAAGATATAGTAAAAATTATATTTAATTTAAAGATATACCAAGCAACTAGCGAGAAAAAGCCTAATAAAATTATATTCAGAGCTGCTTTTTCTAGTAACTCTTTTGGTGCATTTAAGAGTTTATATAAATTTACCTCTAATCCTGCTAAAAACATTAAGTATAAAAATCCAACTTCTGCTATTAAATCAAAATATTCGTTTTTATGTAGCACTCCTAATGTTGCTAAAATAGAGCCTATTAGTATTTCTACAGCAGGTATTGGAGTTTTAATAAATTTAGCTATAAAGGGTGATGACCATAAAATTAGTGCTAAAGTTAATATTAAATATATATCACTTGGCATTACAACTCTTTGCTATTTTTAATCCTAACTCTTCTAATCTATCTTTATCTAATTTAGGATTAAGCCCTTTAGTTGTTAAATAATCTCCAATTACTATAGCATCACAACCTGCTTGAAACATCTCTAGCTCCTCTTTAGAGCTTTTAAAAATATGCTCCCTTCCACCTGCTACCATAACCATTGCATTAGGATTTTTAGATTTTACTTTTGCTATTATCTCTAAAGCTTGAGAATAATTTATATTTCTACTCTTAATTGGTAGTTTTGGATTAGGAATAAAGAAGTTAATTGGTATAGATTCTGGATTTAAAGATGTAATTGCCTCTATTAACTCATCTCTATCCTGATTGCTCTCTCCCATTCCAAAAATACCACCCGTGCAAATTTTTAAACCAATCTCTTTTGCATTAAGTAGTGTATTGTATCTCTCTTGCCAACTATGAGTTGTGCAAATTTTTGAGTAATACTCTTTTGAACTCTCTAAATTATGGTTGTAACTATCAACTCCTGCACTCTTTAATGCACTTAATTGCTCTTTTGTAGCTGTTCCATTACAAGCTATAATATTTATATTTGCTATCTCTTTTTTTATTGCTTTAGCAATTTTGGCTATATTTTCACATTTATTATCATCTAAACCTTTTCCTGCAGTTACTAAGCAATAGCCTAATGCTCCATGCTCTTTTGCAACTTTTGCCTCTTTGAGTATCTGCTCTATGGATTTAAATTTATATCTATTTATGTCGGCTTTATATCTAGCACTTTGGGTGCAAAAAGCACAATCTTCACTACAATTTCCACTTAGCACATTATTAATTGCACATAAAAAAATCTCTTTTTGCAACTTTAGCCTTTAAATTCATAAATTTTACTCTGCCACTCTTTAGCTTGAGGCTCTTTAAATAATCTATTTACTAAATATCCATCTTCTAACACCTCTATTAACGCACACTCTGTTAAATTTTTCTCTCTAGCACAAATCTCCCCTGGGTTTAAAAATAGGGTATTGTTTTTAAACTCTATACTAAATTGATGTGTATGTCCAAAAAGCACTATATCACAATCTGAGCTTAGATAGTAGGGTAGGTGCATCATTTTTATAGTTTTTTCTCTAATTTTTAAATAGTATGGCTCTTTTTTAATGCGATATTTATCTTCTAAATCTAATAATTTGTAATCATTATTACCATAAACTGCAACATAAGGTAATTGAGTATTTGCTAAATTATCTAAATTAGTAGGTGTTACCAAATCACCTAAATGTAATAGATAATTGGCTCCTGCTTGTTTTAATTTTTCTATTGCCTCAATTTGTAAATCAGCTCTTCTATGAGAATCACTTAAAATTCCAATTTTAAAACTATTCAACTTTTTTTACCTCTATTTTATGTTTACACTTTAAGCACTCATCTACACTTTTTGTTTTTAACTCTTTATGCACCATTAAATATCCACACTCTGGACACTTTGTCTCAATTGGTGGATAGTTTGTAATAAATTTACATTTAGGATAATTTTCACATCCAAAAAATTTACCTCTTCTTCCACTTCTCTCTAGTAATTTCCCTCCACACTCTGGACATGGAACTTTTGCCTCTTTTGGTGGTGTTAAAGGTTTTGTATTTTTACACTTTGGGTATGCACTACAAGCTAAGAATTTACCACGACGAGAGTTTTTAATAACCATGGCTGAACCACACTTATCACAAACTTCATTTGTCTCTTCAGGACTTGCTTTACCCTCTGAACTCTCTTTTAAATTACGACTATATTTACATGTTGGAAAGTTAGAGCATGATATAAACTCTCCATATCTACCTTTTCTAATTACCAATTCGCCATCTTTGCACTCTGGACACTTTTCGCCAATTGGAGTTACTGTTTTTTGAGATTTTATCTCTTTTTTACCCTTTTCGATTTTTTCCATAAATGGTTTATAAAACTCTTTTAGGGTATTTTGCCAACTCTCTTTACCCTCTGCAATTAAATCGAGTTTCTCTTCCATAATTGAAGTAAAGTTTTCATCTACTATTGTATCAAAATGTTTCTCTAATAACTCAATAACTGTAAAGGCAATTTTAGTTGGAATAATCCTCTTTTTCTCTATCTCTATATAATTTCTAGCTTGTAGAGTAGAAATTGTTGGTGCATATGTGCTAGGGCGTCCAATACCCCTTTTTTCTAACTCTTTAATTAAACTAGCTTCAGAGTATCTAGCAGGAGGTTCTGTAAAGTTCTGTTTTGCTTCTATTTTATCTAAGCTAACCTCTTGATTGGTTTGAAGTTTTGGTAATATTGTATCTTTTTCATTATAGCCCAAAATCTTATAAAAACCATCAAAAAGCATCTGTTTACCTTGAGCCTTAAATACAGCCCTTTGTCCACTAAAAAAGATATTTTGTAACTCATACTTTGCATCACTCATTTGACAAGCTAAAAATCTATTATAAATGAGTCTATATAACTTTAATTCACTTGCATCTAAAAAATCTTTTGCAATTTCTGGTGTAAAATCTATATTAGTAGGGCGAATTGCTTCGTGTGCCTCTTGTGCACCTTTAGATTTAGATGTATAAACTTTAGCTTTACTTGGTAAATAATCTTTGCCAAATTTACTCTCTATAAAATCTCTTGCACTCTCAATTGCCTCTTTTGCTAAATTTAAACTATCTGTTCTCATATAAGTTATAACACCACTTACTCCACTATCTGTTTTGACCCCTTCATATAATTTTTGGGCAATTTGCATAGTTCTTTTAGGAGCAAATCCAAGTTGTGTAGAGGCCGCTTGTTGCAAAGTTGAAGTCATAAATGGAGGAGGTGTCTTTGCACTCTTTTTAACGGTTTCTATTTTAGATACTTTAAATATATCTCTTTGAGAACTTCTTACAATTTCATCAGCTAACTCTTTTGTTTTAATATCTAATTTAGATAACTTTTTATTATCAAAACTATATATATTAGAGTTGATAACTTTTTGAAAAATAGCATTAATACTCCAATACTCAATTGGTTTAAAGGCTTTAATTTCTCTTTCTCTATCTACTACAATCTTAAGTGCAGCACTTTGAACTCTACCTGCACTAAGACCTCTTTGTATTTTACTAGCAAGAAGTGGAGATAATTTATATCCCACAATTCTATCTAACAATCTTCTAGTCTGTTGTGCATCTACACTATTCATATCTATAACTCTTGGATTCTCAAGTGCCTTTTTAATAGCACTTTTTGTAATTTCGTGAAATACAATTCTAGGAAGCTTAGTTGGCTCTTTACCAATAGCTTTTGCAACATGATAACCTATTGCTTCTCCTTCTCTATCCTCATCGGTTGCTAGATAGATAACTTCTGCCTCTTTTGCTAACTTTTTAATCTCTTTTACTGTCTCTCTATTATCTTTTGATACAACATATTTTGGTATAAATTTATCATCTTCTACTTTTATACCAAATTGAGTTTTTGGTAAATCTCTAATATGTCCTTTAGAGGCTATAACTTTATAGTTTCTTCCTAAAAAATTGCTAATTGTTCTAGCTTTAGCTGGTGATTCTACTATTATTAAATTCTTCATATTTTGCCTATTTAATATTATATTTTCATAATCATAATGATAAATTTTTTGCCATTTTAACATAGTTTGTTAAATTTATAGGGTATAATTGTAAAAAAAGTAAGGATTTAACTTTGAAAAAATTAACTTTAATAATTTTAATAGTATTTAGCTTTACTACTTTATTAAATGCAAAAAGTGCTGATTATATGAAAAAAATAATCACTTTACATAATATTATCTCTAGTGGTTCAATGGAGTATAATGCTACAAAAGATAAAGATGGATATAAATTATATATAAAATCTAATGACCCACTTTTTAATAAGTATCTAAGTAGTAAACCAATTAATATAGATGTAGATGAAGGTCCAATAGTAATTAAACCAAAATTTACACTTGCAACGGCAGGACTTAGTGCAAAAGGTTCTATATTAGATATTTTTAAACCTACTTTGGTAAAAAATTTAGAGAAATCATTAAAGAGTAAAGCTAAATATAGTTATGAAGGATTAGTAACTTTTGGTGGAGAGTTAGAAGAGCAGTTAAGAATTGACCCAATAGAGTTAGAGGGTAAAGATTTTACTCTTGAATCATCTAAACTTATTAGCAGTAGTAAATTTGATTTAGATACAATTACTGGAGAAAATAGTATTAAAGTAGATAACTTACATTATACTCAAAAAGATACTCCTTTAATAGATACAAATCTTAAAGCTATCTCTACAAAAGTTATAGTTACTCAAGAGCCTATAGATAATATAATGCTATTTTCAAAATTTAATTTTAGTGTAGATAGAGTTCATCTTAATATAAAAGATAGACAATTAAATCAAGATTTAAACTTTAAGATAGTATTAAATGGTGAAACAAAAAGAATAGATTCAAAATTATTAAATTTAGCATTTGGCTATAAAATAGAAGCATTAGATGAAAAAACTATAGCCTCTTTTAAAGGTATAAAGAGTAGTAGCTTTGAACTTAATTTAAATAATTTAGGTATAGATGGTTTTTTAAAACTTATTAAGTTACAAAAAGAGTATCAAAAATTAAATAATAGTATATTAAAAGCTTCTAATAATAGTAATGATGTTGCTATGCAAAAAGCTATATTAAAAACACAAGAGTTAGCAAATAACTTTGTACCAATTTGGAATAAGTTGATTTTAAAAGATAAAACTAAATTAAAATTAAATTTAGAGTTAAATGGACAAAAGAGAAGCTTTATAAAGTTAGATTTACTATATAAGGGTAAACCTTTAAGTGGAGATGTAAATAGTGCATTTATCTCTTTAGCTGCTCAAGAGTTAAACCTATTTAATGGAGATATAGAGATATTATTAGACTCTACTATTGCATCTACTATAAATCCTTTTGCAATTATAGGCTTAGAGATGGCAAAATCTAAAGGTTTTATTACTATGGAAAATGGTTTATACCACTTAAAAGCAAAATTAGAAAATGGTAAAATTATAATTAATGGTAAAAGTTATACTATTGTAGAGCTTGGAAAGGCTATGTTTTAATTAATGTGTTCTATATTTGGCATATTGGGTCAAGAGCCAAAAGCTAAAGAGGCGTTTAATACTTTAGCTCATAGAGGTGAAGATAGCTCATCTTTTTTAGAAGATAGTAATTACTTTTTTGGCTCACACCGTTTAGCAATAGAGAGTATTGGAAAAGCTCAAAATCAACCACTAAAAAGAGATAATTTTATAGCCATTTTTAATGGTGAAATATATAACTATAAAGAGTTAATTAAAGAGTATCATTTAAATGCAAAAGATGAGATAGAGACAATTTTAGAACTTTTTACTTTAGGTGTAAACTTATCTAAAACTCTTCGTGGAATGTATGCTATTGCTATATATAATTTAAAAAGTAGTGAACTTTGGCTATTTAGAGATTTAGTTGGTAAAAAACCACTATATTATGCTTTTCATAAGCAAAATTTTATATTTGCAAGTGAGATAAAAGCTATAAAAAAGATAAAAGGTTTTAATCTTGAAAAAAGAGCTATTCATCACTATTTAGGATATGGCACTACAATTGCACCTGCTACTTTACAAAAAGGCATATATAAATTGCAACCAGCAACTAAACTATATCTTAAAGAGCAAAAGATAGAGTTAATAAATTTAGATAATTTTTTAGATAATAGAGTTACTATTGAAGATAAAAATATAGCAGTTAATAGTTTAAAAGAGACTCTTATAGACTCTATTAATATTAGAATACCAAAAGGGCATAAGTGGGGTATTTTACTTAGTGGTGGTTTAGATTCATCTCTTGTAAGTGCTATTACAAACTCTTTATATAGCGAAAAATTAAATCTATTTAGCATAGGTTATGATGGCTTTAGTAAATATGATGAGAGAGTATATGCAAAAGAGGTAGCTAACTATTTAAATGCAAACTTTTTTGAGTTTAATTTCACTAAAGAGGATTTTTTTAATACAATAGATGAAATGTTAGAGCTAATAGATGAACCAATAGGTGACCCTGCACAAATTCCACTATACTTTTTAATTAAAAAGGCAAAAGCGCAGGGTGTTAAAGTATTATTAAGTGGTGATGGAAGCGATGAGTTATTTTTAGGTTATAGAACTTATAAAGAGTATTATATGATGGAGAGTGTAAAGAGTCTTCCTTATGCTAATTGGTTAAAAAATCACTTAAGAGCAAATTTCTCTTTAAATAAAGAGTGGGAATGGTATAAAAGAGCCTTAAAGAATGAAGTAATATTTCGCTCATCTGCAGAAATTTATACAGATAGGCAGTTAAATAAACTATTACGACTTCAAGAAAAAGATGGCAAAAATTTTGAGCAATTAGAGTATTATTGGCAAAAATTTTTAAGTAGTAATAGAAGTATAATAGATTGGTATAGCTATTGCGATTTAAAAGTGCAATTAGCTGAGTTTTTTTTAACTAAAATAGATAGGGTAAGTATGGCAAACTCTGTTGAGGTAAGAAGTCCATTTTTAGATAAAAATATTATAGATTTAGTCTTTAGTATCGATAGCAATATAAGATTTACTCCTAATAATGTAAAAGAGATAGTAAAAGAGGTAGCAAAAAATTATTTACCACAAAGTATAATAGATAGAAAGAAAAAAGGTTTAAATTATCCATTTATAGAGTGGATATTAGAAGAAAATGGTATAGAAGTTATATATAGAGTAAATAAACAATTAAGATTATTTAAAGAGGAGCATTTAGATTATTTAAGCTCAAAATCAAAACAGGGTAAGTTTAAACAACATCTATTTCCTCTCTACATATTTGCTAAATGGATGGATAAAAAGCTTTAAGTAGTAACATATGATACTTAACTTTAAAAGTTTTAGGAAAAAGCTTTTCGCTTTGTGTCTTAAACTTTAAACCTGAGTTCGACGGAATATCATATCAAGGGGTATAGGTGTAGAGGTGTGAAGGAGTAGAGATAGTAAACCGATAATATCTTGTTATTTTCTCTACACCTCTTCTCCTATACCCCTATACTCCTTTTAAATTAGTTTATTAACTTCTTTAGATAATTTAAAAAATTTATTTAGAGATTTTTGCTCTTTATGGTTAATGTTATAACTTATATGCTTTAAATACCACTTTAACTCTTTTATTGTTAAACCTTTTTTTACTGCTTCTATTTTTAAGTAATAGTATGGAATTTTCTCTTTATGAGAATTAAAATTTAGTGCTAATTTTTTAATCTTTTTATTATGTTTATTAAAGCAAAGTCTTGCAAATACAAATGGTAGAGAGTATTTTTTTTGCCACTCTAGGGCTAAATCTTTAAACTCTATTTTTGGATTTTCTAAATATAATTTAAGAGCTTTATCTCCAATTATCACTTTCCCTTTAATATTTAGTATTAATGATAAAACATTAGAAGTATCAGATTCGCAGTCAAATATTTGTCTATCCTTTATTACCAAAACACTATATACTGCACCTTTTGCAACAATTCCTAAATTAGTACATTTGCAATTTTTAGATTTTATACTAGATATAAATGCAGCATCTACCCTTTTTTGTTTAAATTTTCTATTTATAGAACTAGGAGTATCCTTTTTATAATTTATAATCTGTTTTAATTGTGAACTTCTTATATTTTTTTTAAGATAAATTTTAAAAGGTAATAAATTTAAATAGGAGATAGAACCAAATATCACTAAAATCCTTTTTGAAGAATTTTATCATTTTTATATCTAAAAAACCTTATTTTATAATTTTAAAATAGAAAATAAAAATTAAACACAAATAAATTTCATTGGCATTGGGTATAGGTGTAAAAGAGAAGCAGTGTATAGGGAGTAACACTATATTATCTCTACCCCTTCACCACCCTCATATTATCTTTGCTTTTAATTTTAGTAGTTTTAATATTATATCGAACTTAGGTGAATACTATTTCACCTACAAAACATATTAAGTTTGAGATAAATATAAGAAAAAATCTAGCTATAGAGTAATTTTTACTTATTAAAATTTAATATAATATTTTCTCTAATAGAGTTTTTTAGTTAAAAAACTAAAATATTTTCCAAGGTCAAATGGCATTAAATATGAAAAGATGTCAAAAAGTAACACAAAATATGGCAAATTGAAATATTATTTGTTAATATTAAAAAATAAGATTTACTCTTTAAGAATTTGTAAAGATTTTATTATTATAATTAACTTATCAAGAAAAAAGTTTAATATAAAGAAGTGTGAGCTATGGTAAAGGTAGAGTTTTTAGGACCAATTGGTGTTGATAGTGTTGAGTTAGATATAAAAAACTTAAAGGAGTTATCTATATATATGCTAAATAACGATAACTTAAAAGAGTGGGTAGAAAATTGTGCTGTTGCAGTTAATGATACATTAATATCTAAAAGTGATTATGAATTTAAAGATGGTGATAAAGTTTCAATTTTACCACCAGTTTGTGGGGGATAAATAATGGAACTCTATAATGGTGCATTGCAAGTAGAAGAGATAACAAATAGATGGTATCGAGAAGTTGCTACTTTAAATAATGGAGCTTTAATAACCTTTGTAGGTATTATTAGGGCTGAAAATGGTATAGAAGCATTAAGTTTTGATATATATGAACCAATACTTAAAAAATGGTTTGAAAATTGGCAAAGAAAAGCTAAAAAAGAGGGTGCAATTGTAATGATGGCACACTCAATTGGAGATGTAAAAATAGGTGAAAGCTCATATATATCAGCTGTATCATCACCCAAAAGGAGGGTTGCACTAAATCTTATAGATGAATTTGTAGAAGATTTTAAAGCAAATGCTCCAATTTGGAAATATGATGTAATAGATGGAAAACGAATATATGCTAAAGATAGAAGTACACCAATGAAAGAAGCAGGAGTATTAAGTGGAGCAAAAAATGATTAGTTTTAAAGAGTCAATGGATATTATTAATAATATTAAAATAGAACCAACAGAAGTTATAGAAGTGCCTTTAATGCAATCTCAAGGTATGTTTTTAAGCGAGGATATAGTAGCTAGTTATAACTCTCCAGAGTATCCTACTTCTGCAATGGATGGATATGCAATATGTTTTGAAGATCAAGTTTTAAAAGAGTTAAAAGTATTGGCAATTAATCCAGCAGGTGCTGATACCATTCCAGAGCTTATACATGGCAAAGCTGTAAAGACTTTTACAGGTTCTCTTATGCCAAAGGGTAGTGATACCTTAATTCCAATAGAAAATGTAAGTGTTAAAGATGATAAAATTATTATAGAGCAAGAGGTTCCATTTGGATTTAGTGTTAGAGAAGTTGGTGAAAATTTTAAGAAGGGTGAAGTTTTAATTAAAAAAGGGACTAAAATAGATTTTGCTCAAATTGCAGTTTTGGCATCTTTAAACTATGTAACTGTCAAAGTTTATAAAAGAGCTAAAGTATCTATTATTGCAACAGGAAGCGAACTTTTAGCATTAGGGCAAGAGCAGACAAAACCTAGCCAAATTAGGAGTTCAAATAACTATACAATAGAAGCTATTGCAAAAGAGCATGGAGCAGAAGCAATAAATTTAGGATGCTGTGGAGATAATATAGAAGAGTTAAAAAATATTTTTAAACAAGCTTTGAATAACTCTGATATTATAGTTAGTACAGGAGGTGTAAGTGTTGGAGATTTCGATTTTGTTAAAGATGTTGTAAGAGAGGAGTTAGGAGCAGAAGTTTTATTTAAAGGGGTGGTAATAAAACCAGGACAACATATTATGGTTGCTAAGGTAGATAATAAGATGATTGTGGCACTACCTGGTTTTGCCTATTCATCTACAGTTACAGCTTTGGTTTATCTATTACCAATTTTATATAAATATCATGGTTCAATATATAAAATGCCACTTATAAAAGCTATTTTAGATGAACCATATAAGAAAAAGAGTAAAAAAACTGAATTTACTCCATGTAATGTAAAAATTATTAATGGAGACTTTCATATAAACTTTAAAGGTAAAAAAGATGGAACAAGTGCAATTATGACAAATATGTTAGGTAGTGATGCTTTATGTGTTACAGGTGCTGATGGCGACAGCTTAAATAGAGGTGAACCTATAGATATCTATCTATACAACTTATATTTAACTCAACAATAGGGAAGGAGAAGGGTTATGAATACATTTAATGAAATCATAGAAAAGATAAAAGATGTAATCTCAAATGAGAGTGATACAGGTAAAGTTTTCGATAAAGATGTAGCAGCAGAGCTTGGAATATCTCAAGCAACTTTTGCAACTATGAAAAAAAGAGGAGCTGTTCCATATAAAGAGTTAATGGAGTTTTGTGCAAGAAGAAAATTAAGTATTAATTGGCTCTTTTTTGACCAATCTGCAGGGATGTTAGTAGAAGAGACTGAAAAATTCTTTAGAGTTAAATACTTTAGCAGTGTAAGAGCAAGTGCAGGTGGTGGTTCTGAAGGTTTTGGAGAAGATTATGAAAATATAACTATAGATAGAAAATTAATTACAAGCTTTTTCCCAGGCATAAATGAAGATGAAATATCAACTAAAAGATTAGAGGCTATCCATGTAGATGGTGAATCTATGGAGCCAACACTTAAAAATGGCTCAATTGTATTTGTAGATAGAGAGAAAAATGTAATCTGTAAAGATGGAATTTTTATAGTATCAACGCCAGGTGGTCTATTTATAAAGAGACTAAATAGAAAAGTAGATGGTTCAATAGAGTTAATTTCAGATAATAAATTATACTCACCAGAGGTATTAGCACCAGATGAGGTTAAAATTTTAGGAAAAGTTGTAGGAAGTGTAGAAAGGTTATAATTTCTACTCCTTCAAATAGTTGTCTATGCTATTGCGTCAAACTCAAGTTAATATTCTTGCTAAAAGCAAGAAGCATAAAGCTGAAAGCTTTTTTCTAATCTTGAACTCATATTTTTAGCCTTAAACAGTAAAATTAAGCTTAACTCATTAATATTGATGTTGAAAAATTAATTTTCGTAGTGTTTAAAATGAATTTTTTATTTATTTTGTTAAAAAGTATATTTTTTTAATAAAATTTACTTGGTTTAATAAAACTTTAAGCTTTAATTGATTATAATTGCACCCACTTTTAAA
>CAYMGA010000019.1:0-12420 GCA_964389865.1 uncultured Nitratifractor sp. | reverse complement strand
CAAAAGATTTTAGCACATACCAGTTTAATAAATTAAAAAAGCTAAGAAAAAGAGGCATTAAAGCAATTTAAAATCTTTAAAATTTGTTATAATTCATTAAAAAGAGTCTAACATGAAAAAAACGATAATTTTAACACTTTTAACATTACCACTACTTGCTAATAATTTAACAATATATAATAATGACTTAGCTTTAGTCGAAGAGAATTTAGATTTTAATGTTACTAAAGGTATAAATAGTATATCTTACAAACATCTATCTGATGGTATTATTTATAACTCTATATTTGCTAAATTTAGTAATAATTTACATCTTTTATCACAAAGTTACTCTTTAAAACAAAATATAGAGCAACTACTGCTAAAAGAGAATTTAAATAGTAATATTAAATTTTATAAAAATAGAGAGCTTCTTAGTGGCAAATTAGTTAATATCTCTCCAATTATAGTTAATTCAAATGGATTATACTACACAATCGATAGATTATCTGAGCTTATTTTATCTAAATATCCTAAAGTTTCAAAAGAGAATATTAAATGGAAAATAGAAGCAAATAAGAGTGCTAAAGAGAGTGTAAAATTACTATATTTAACTAAAGATTTAAGTTGGAATGCAAATTATATTATAGATGTTAAAAAAGATAAATTAATATTAAATGGGTATGCACAATTAAAAAATAGTAGCAATCTAAAGAGCTATAATAATTTTAAAATATCTTTACTTGCAGGAGATATAAATAGGCAAAATCAAAATATATTTTATAAAAGTGTAAGAAAAAAGATAGCTTTTGCAATGTCTAATATAGAAGAAAATATTAAACCAAAATCTTTTGCTGGATACTATAACTATAATTTAAATGGTATATTTTCTATCAAAAAAGGAGAAGTTAAAGATATTCCATTTATAAATAGAGCTAAAGTAGATTATAAAAGGTATGGATTAGCATATAATAGTAGTTTTGGAAATTATGGTAAAAATAAATTAAATTTTACACAAATTATAGAGTTTAACAATAGTCTTAATTTACCACTACCAAAAGGATTAGCAAGAGTTTATAAAGATAATAAACTATTAGGTGAGAGTTATATTAAAAATACTCCAAATAGAGATAAAGTTACTTTAAACATTGGAACATTTTTTGATATTAATGGAGAAAAAATTATTACAAAATATATAAATAGAGAAAAGTATAAATTTGTAGAGACTCAATATATTATTAAAAATAGTTCAAATAAAGAGTATATAGTAAAAATAAAAGAGAGTATTCCAAGGTATGGTAAGGATATTAAACTAAATAGTAATTGCACCAAAGAGTGTAAAGTAAAAAGAGTATCTGCATTTGAAAATCTATATACAATTATCCTTAAGCCAAATAGTAAATTTGACTTTAAGAGTAGTTTTGAGGTATTTAAATAGATTAATAATCTTTTGTTCTCTGGAGAGCTGAATTTTCAAATGCAAGAGACCTATTTTTCCATAGAGTATCACACTCTGTTAATGAACCATCAACAGCATCACAATCCATTATTTCATAACCTACTTCTTCATCTCCACATAAATTACATGTATGTGTTACTCCATCTACATTAATTTTTACACTATCTTTATTATACTCCACAATATATCCATTAGTTACCCCTATCTCTTCTGCAAATTTCTCTGAAGCATATTTGATACCTACATAACCTGTATCACTAAATTCATGTTTTACATATCTATCTCTTGTTTGGTCTATTTCATACCATGTATGAGAGGTCATTACATCATGAAGAGGTTTTTCTTCAAATTGATTAGGATTACATCCTGTAAACATTATTGGTAAAATTAAAGCTACAATGGTTAAAGTCATCTTTTTCATAAAATATCCTTTTGACAATATGTCCATTAAATGGTAATATTATTATATTGTAAAAAATAAAAAATGTCATTAAAAATAGGATATTTTACAAAAATAGTATGAAAAAATGGGAATATTGTAGATTTTAAATGGTTTTTATTAATAAAGAGTATTCTAAAATTATTTTTTAGGATACTCTTTATCTCTTGTAGAGCTGAAATTAAGACTAAGCCAACTATGCATTCCACCTCGATACCACTTTATCTTTTTAGGTGGATAGCCAAGTTTAAGTAACTTTTTTATCATCATAGGTGATTGTCCACACCAAGCACCATTACAAAATAGTAAAAGTTCTTTAGCATTTTTAAAGTTATAACCTTTATTATCTTTTGTAACACCCATTAACTTAAGAGACTCTTCAAACTCTTTTTTATGCTCTTTAGGCTTAAAAAAATATGTAAATGGTATATTAATTGCACTAGGTATTGTTTGATGTTTATACCACTTTGGAGTTCTACTATCTATAAAGAGTTTATTACTAGATTTATCTTTTAAAAATTTTAAAACCTCTAACTCCCCATATGTCTCTACACCATCAGCTATTTTTATTGGTGAGACTTTACCTATAGTAGATACTAGTGTTACTTTACAATCATTTGGAACTTTACTACTCGCATAAGCTTCTCCCCATATATTTGAAGGATTTATTTTTACATCTAAAGCACACTCATCTGGTAAATCTCTATAAATCTCTACACTCTCTTTTTTACCATCACTCTTTGTTACTTGCACCTCAACACCATCTTTTTCTAAATCTTGAGAAAATAGAATTTGTATAGATGCTACTAAAGATAGAACTATTAATTTTTTCACAATACTACTCCTTTGATTTATTAAGATTTATATTCTATTATAAGTTATATTAATTTAAAAATTAAAAAAGTTCTAAAATTTCTTCAAAGTTATCGCAAATTATAGTTGGGTTGAGAGTTTTTAAATCTATACCTTGATTATAACCATAAGTTAAAGCGATAGAGTCTATTTTTGCAGCTTTAGCAGCAAGAATATCGCTACTTGAGTCTCCAACCATTACACTTTTATCAGCTTTTACTTTTAACTCTTCTAATATTTTAAGTAGTATTTGAGGATGAGGCTTTTTATACTCAACTGAACCACCACCTAAATATATTGTAAAATAGCTTTTTATATTAAAGTATTCTAACATATCACCTACAAACTCTATTGGCTTATTAGTAGCTAATGCTAGTGTATATCCTCTATTTTTTAACTCTTCTAAACTATCTTTAACTCTAGGATAAAGTGTAGTTTTTGAATTTAAATTATTTCCATAAAACTCTAAAAATATAGATTTTGCTTTTTTAAAATAGTTGCTATCTATATCTTTACCTTCATAATCTTTAGAGCCAACTAAAGCTCTTTTAACTAAAATATCTGCACCATTTCCTACCCATTTTCTAATAGTATCTTCGGGGTATTCACTCTTTTTTAACTCTCTTAGCATATAATTTATTGCGTAAGCTAGTGATGGAACAGAGTCTATTAATGTTCCATCCATATCAAAAATAATTAACTCTTTATCTTTAAACATACTCTACCTAAAATATTTTTTAAGAGTTAGTTTACTACTTTTACCTTAGTTCCAGGTTTAACTTTTTTAAAAATTGTAGTTGCGACTTTTGGTGGTATTCTAATGCAACCATTTGAACCAGGGTATCTTTTGATATGATTACTCGCATGTAAACCAATACCATTACTAGTAATTCTCATCCAATTTTTAAGTGGAGCACCAACAAATTTAACACCCCTCCAGCTACCTCTATATTTTCTTCTATCTCCATGGTAAATCAACTTACCCTTACGATATATATTTCCAAAAATAGTAGAGCGTTTATTTGCAATTTTTTCTATTATTTTAAATGTTCCAAGTGGTGTTCTTTTATCTCTATATGTTCTAGTATTTGGCTCTAATTTATGTTTTGACCCTGTAGTACAAGGGGTATCTAGTGCTACTTTTCCATTAACAATTAATTTAAGTCTTTGCTCACTAATATCAACTTTTAAAAGAGAGTTTTTAGCACTTGCATATTGTAGCAATTTAGGGTCTTTATATATGGCATAACTCTTTTTTAAGTTTACTTTATTTATAAACTCTCTATAGGTTTTAATCGATTTAACATCTACCTCTTTAGTATCACTTTTTGTTTTATTTGCTAATTTTACTCTTTTTAAGTCACTATTTGTAGTCTCTATGTCATCATGCAATTTATGACCATAAAGTAGTTTATTTAATGCCTCTTTTGTATTTTTACCAATATAACCATTTGCAGGAATATTTTCTTGTATTTGTAGTGCAATTATAGCTCTTTTAGTCTCACTATCTAATTTACCATTAACCTCTATCGAACTATTTAACTTTTTCTTTAAAAGATATTGAATTACTTTAATTTCAATCTCTATATTTTTACAACTTTTAGATTGTTGGATATCACAAATATCACTAAATTTTACAAAATCTATCTTACCAAATGATAAGGTAGTTGTAATCAATGTAACAATAACAGCTTTTGAAATAGCCATTTTACCTCCAATTTTAAAAATTTTGAGCATTCTAGCACAAAAAGATTAACAAAAAATAAAAGTAAAATTGACTATAATAATATATAGAATTTATGCTAATAGATGGAGACTTATGAGCTTTTTATCAAAAATAGTAACTATACTAATTTTTATAATGTTGATGGCAATATCTTATATATATATTAAAAAGAGTATTAAATATAACTATAAAGAGCCAAATATAGAGCAGATAATGCAGACAAAACTTAGTAATGGATATTTAGATAAAGAGATAAAAAGAGCCATTAAAGAGAAAAGATATAGTGATATTGAAATTTTTACAAAATTAGCTGACAGATTTGGTATAAAGTTGCAAAATAGCACAAAAGAGTTAATAGACAAAGAGAATACTACAACAAAAAAGATAACAAGAGGAGTTAGAAATTTTCTAAAAGGTTTTTTAAGTGGTAAATCACATAATAGTATAGAGACAGCTGGTGCAATAGCATCTGATTTTACTATATATGGAGATTTAAGAGATGTAAATACAGAGGGGCAAAAGTATATAACAAATCAACCATATGATAAGATGATTTTAGGCTTATCTATGGCTGGATTAGCTCTTAGTGCAACCCAAATAGTAACTTTTGGAGGCAGTTCTACACTTAAAGTTGCTACATCTTCTTTAAAATTAGCAAAGAGAGATAAAGTTTTAACAAAAGAGTTTAGCAATATATTATCTCAAAAATTAAATGAAGCTATAAATTATAAGGCATTAAAAGGGATAAAATATGGTTCTATTAATGAGATAAAAGAGAGTATAAAGACTATTAAAAATAGTGTAAATTTAAAACCAATAAAACCAATTTTAAAAGAATACAGAAATTTACAAAAAAACACCTCTTTTAGTGATAGTATTGCACTATTAAAATATGTGGATAATACACAAGATTTAAAAGCAGTTGCAAAATTATCTAAACGATACAAAGGCGCTACTTTAGGTATATTTAAAATTATGGGCAAAAATGCATTTAGATTAGTAAAAGCTGGTATTAAGTGGAGTAAAGATTTAATCATTGGTATAGCAGGATTAATATTAAGTCTTATTGGATTTTTATTCTCTTTTAAGTATCTAGTAAAAATTAAACACAAATAAATTTCAAAGGAGTATAGGGATATAGGAGAAGAGGTGTAGAGAAAGTAACATCATATTATCGGTTTACTGCCTCTACTCCTTCACACCTCTACAGCTATACCCCTTGATGTTATATTCGATTTTAATTTTATGTTACTACTTATAAGAGTTTTTAAGAAATAAGATGCTTTTACTCCTATTTAAGTTTTAAATGTTAATATAACAGTGCATAATGCAAAAATATATTTTATAATAAGGAATTAATATGTTTAAAGTAACAGTAGAAAAAGAGTGTGGATGCTTTAGAAAGAGTGGCATTGAGAATAATCAAGAGTTTTCATCTAAAGATAATGCTTTAATTCAAGCTATGGAATTAACAAAAGATATGAATAATGATTTTTGTCAAAAGCATGAATTTAAAGTAGTAGAAGATGGAAATAATATAGTTATTAAAGTAGATGAGAGAGTAAAAAGTGGTTGCTGTGGTGGTGGACACTGTAGTTAATCTTTAGAGCCATTTGGCTCTAAATTACTCTACAATATGTCCTACAAATTTTGACATATTATTTAAAATAGCTCCACCCTTTCTAAAACCAACTCCACAAGCTTCATATGCATAAAATACACCTGCTTGATAATAATCTCCATTACTATCTTTTGGTAACTCAACATACTCTTGATAAATCATTTTATGATTATCATACTCACCTTCACTGCCTTCTATAATAGAGCCATCAGCATCTAAAATCTTAACACTCTCACCCTCTCTACCATATATTGGTTTTACTACTTGTTTTTTACCCTCTAGTGGTTCATAAGAAGACTCTAAAAGTAGTGGATGATTTGGATATAAATCCCATAAAATTTTTAAAATAGCTTTGCTTTGAAACATTAAAGTATATGCAGGATTAAAAATAATTGCCTCTTTATTTTTTACTATTTGAGTAAGTAGCATTGCTAAATCGGACTCTTCTATTGCTATATCTTCCCAAGGAATTAATTTAAACCATAATTCAAACTTCTCTTCATTAAAATATATTCCATGCTCATCAAACTCTACCTCATCTATAAAGGCAAACTCTGTATTAAACCCTACTTCGTTAGCAATATGTTGTAGTAATTTAACACTATTTTCCTCTTCAGCATTACCTTTAATAGAGCTAAATAGAAATCTCCACCCCTCATATAACTCTTCGAACTCTTCGGTGCTCTCATTTAAAGTAACTAATCTTTTAAAGTTTTCAGCTAAAGCTTCATATATAAAGTTAAATTGATTCTCTTCATCCATTCCATTCTTTTTCAAAATTGCCCACTGAATAATAGCACTCTCAAATAGTGCTGTTGGGGTATCTGCATTAAACTCTATTAATTTAATTGGTTTACCATCTACTCCACCAGCTAAATCAAACCTACTATATAAGTGCCAATGAATATCATTCTCCCAACTCTCTTTAACAATATCTACTAAATTAAATGGTATTCCTACCTCATGAAAAAGCTCATTTTCTACTATATAATCTCCAGCTGCTACAAACATATCATAAAGTTCATTTGCAGCCTCATAATAATTTTCGGCCTCTTTTTCATTTAATACTACTAATTCATTTGCAATATAACTTGTCTCATCGCTATCTGTATGCCAAACAAATCCCAGAGACTCTAAATAATTATTATCTAATGGCTCAACACTTTTTAATTTAACCATAATTAACCTCCAAAGAATCCACCACTCTTCTTGCTACCACCAAAGAATCCACTCTTTTTAGTAGTAGAAGTTGTGCTTCTTGCTTTATTAAAGCTATTTTGACTTCTTGAGTAAGTAGATGGTGATTTATAACCAGCTTGTCTATTATGTTGATAATTTGGATTTCCAAATAGTTTATTACCAATCCAAGAGCCAATTACAGCACCAGCAGCACTAGCTAAAATAGCTTCTCCAAGTCCCATACCACTACTCATTTGTGCTGCACCACCCTCTTTTGTTAAGTTAGAAGTTCCATTATCTATCTTTGCAGCCTCTTTCTTAACTAATTCATCCATCTCCTCTTTTGTTAAGACTTTTTCTGTTCCATCTAGCTTTTTTAATATAATTCTTGTCTCTTCAGCTGGAAATTCATCTTTAACTTTATACTTACCAGGGGCTGTCTCTTCAATTACAACAAATGCACCTTTAGCTTTTTTCTGCTCTTGTGCTTGTTCGTTGCTACTACCACCACAACCACTTAACCCAGTAATTAAAAATGCACCCACTCCAGATGCTAAAGCTACTTTAGATAATTTTCTAAATATCGACATTTTTACTCCTAATTTTTAAGAGGCATTATAACATATAAAACTATAATTAATCTGCATAAACATCTGTAATATCAAAATCATATTCAGGCTCTATTGGTTTAATTTTATCTAAACTTTTAGGGTCAACTTGATGCTCGGTTAAGTTATAATCATCTCCCATATAAAATTTTTGCTCTTTTTTAAACTTCTTTTCATTCTCTATGGCTTTTTGTATATTTTTTTCAACCTCTGTATTGTTGCTTTCGTTATTTTCACTTGTTACATTACTGTCTGCATTAATAAAAGCAACTAATATAAATATAGATAAAATAACTTTTTTCATTATTTTTCCTTATAAATAAGATATATTTTTATTATACTTAAAATTATCTATTTTGCTACCTAAGTAGCATCTGTTTTGAAAAAAATTATTTATAATGTTACAAAAATTTAATGGAGGTTAAAGATGAGAATCGTAAAAAGATACAACCCATTTGCAGAGTTAGAAGAGATTAGTAGAGAGTTTAACAGAGTTTTAAATAGTGCAAAAGAGGAGAGTAATAACTTAGCATTTATTCCAACAGTTAATACTCGTGAAGGTGATGATGCATACTATATTGAAGTTGAACTTCCAGGTATTAAAAAAGAGGATATTAATATAAATGTGAATAATGAAGTCTTAACTGTAAGTGGTGAGAGAAAAATAGAAGAGGAATCAAAAGATGATGAATTTTATAGAATCGAAAGTAGATATGGAAAATTTGAAAGAAGTTTTACTCTTCCAGAAGATGTAGATAGTGATAAAATAGAGGCTACATCAAATAATGGTGTATTAGAGATCAAAATACCAAAAGTTCAAAAAGTAGAGAAAAAACCTAAAAAAATTGCAATTAAATAAGGAGGTGTAAAATGGCAAATATAACTAAAGAGTTACAAAATGTAGAGAAAAAAATTGAAGATGGAGTAGTAGAAACTGCACATAAAGCAAAAGAGTTTTTTGCAAATGTTGCAAGACACACTCCATTAGCAAATATTTTACATAATAGGAAAAAAGACCAATTTAAAATTGAGGTTGACTTACCAGGAGTAAATAAAGAGGATATAAATATATCAATAGAGAATGATTACCTTATTGTAACTGCCACAAAAGAGATGAAAAAGGAGTTAAATGAGAATGATTACTACCTTTTAGAGAGTAAATATGGTAAATATTATAGAGCATTCTATCTAAGTGATGATATAGATAGAGATAGCATAGATGCTAAATTTGAAAATGGCAGATTAACAATCACTCTTGATAAAGTAGCATCTAAAAAGCGAAGAGATATTGCTGTTAAGTAGGGGATTATTCTTTACCCTACATTATTTAATTGCTTAAAGTTGAATGCACAAAGCGCAAAGCTTTTTGCCTTAAGCTTTAGGCAATGAAATAAAGCTTATTTCATTACCCTACAGATATGGTGGTAAAAAGTCATTAGATGGGACTTGTTGGGTATTAGTTTTTCTATATTTAATATCACTACTATTTATACTATCACACCAACCTTTATTAACAGGTAAATAAGTAACTTCTCCAATACCACTATTTAAAAAATAACTCCAAGTATTACTCTTATTAGGATAGATACTATTTAAAATAAACTCTACTCTAGGTTTGATACTACTTTTTGCTATACGATTTCTAGCACCCCACTCTAGTATATAATCGTTACATTTATGTTGGTCTCCTTTCAGATTAGTTACAAAACCTGTATCCATATCTATATTATAGTGATATTTTAACATTGAAGCTTCAAAAAGCATAGCAAAATCTTCATATTGTGTTGCATAATTATACATATTATTTGCCTCATCACTATCAAAAAGAGCACCTACATCTCTTGGTGTTAAGGTTTTATCTTCAATTGTAGAGTTTGAACCCATATATAAAACTTGCCCTAAATGTTTTAGTGTAGTATCAGTTAAAGGCATACTATCATATAATTTTGCAGATATAGTATAATCTAACCTATTTCCAATCGCTTCTACAATAGGTATATCTCTATTAGCACCATCTATAACATCTTTAGAGGCAAAATCATTTGCATGAGATAATTCATGATAAAGCAGTCTCTCTAAATTTATCTTTATCTCATCTTTTGTTCTAGGTTGTGGGTTAGATAAATCCCAACCCAAAATTGCTGGTGAACCACTTTTTACATAACGCCAAGCTGGAATAAATTTTAAATCATTTCCATAATCTTTTCTAAAATCATCTTTTTGGACAATTGTATTAGCCTCTGTTGGAGTCAACCAAAGATATCTTGGGTCTAAATATATAGCACCTGTTTGTGTAGAGTAGAATGCTGGATGTATATCATCATCAATTACAATAGCTGTAACAGCACCAAAAAGTTTTTTAATATCTGGTTGTATAATATCTAACATCTCCATAAATCTATCACCCATCCATTTATGGGAGACGATTAATCTATCTTTAATATTATCTTTTGTAATTTCACTAGATGTCTCTCTTATCAGAGGCAGTTCATTTAAAGAGCATGAAGTATCTTTAGAAGCTAAAATACACTTTTTTAATTTAGAAGCATATTCACTTTCTTGATTATATACTTTTGCATTATTTAATTTTAAATCACTAGAGGCATTTTTATTAAGTGGTGTAACTTTTTCACACGCTGTTATAAATAGAATTAAAGATGCAGTTATAATATTTATAATTAATTTTTTATTCATGGAGTCTCCTTTAACTAATAACCCCATTATATCATATAATTAATAAATAAGTGATATTTTTATGTTAAATAAAAGAAATTTGTTAGATAATTTTTATAAAAGAGCTTATAGCTCCTCTTTCGCCTTTTTTAATATCTCTATAACCTCATCTATATTAGATTTAGGAATATGCACTTTCCAATATGGACTATGGCTATCTCTATTTAAAAATATACCAATACTAGCCACATTTTCACTACCTTCTCCATATGGTTTTTCAATAATAGCAATCTCAATTTTACCACTCTCTGTCCCATTAAGAGGACAACTCCCTACTATTTTACTTAATATACTTGCCATTATAATACTCCATTGAAATTAACTTTTTTATTATATCAAAACTTATATGAAATTGCACCTATAAATATATCTATTCCATGATTTGGTTTTTTTAACCCTGCATTTGAGTAGTGAAGATATTTAAAATTTAAATCTATATTTTTATATCTTATACCAAGACCAATTCTATCTTCAAAATGTAAATGGCTACCTATGTTTCTCCACTTAATTTTTGTTCTAGTCCAATATGAACCCCCTATTCCACCCTCTATATATGGTTTAAAATCACCTGCTTTAAAGTAATAAGCAAATACAGGAGAAAGAGCTACACCAAAGTTTTCATCACTTTTCCAATGCCAATAATTTAATGAAAACTCATAATAACCACTTAAATAACCAACTGAACTCTCAGCCCATTTAGAGTTAAAATCTTTTTGTAATCCAATACGATATATATCTATTTTATCTTTGCTTTGACCATAATTAAAAGTAATTCCATCCACATAATCATTAATTCCCGAACCAAAACTAAAAACTGAAGCCAAAAGTGATACTACTAGTAACTTTTTCATAAAATCTCCTTATTATTATGCTACAATTATATCAAGTTGTTTTTAAAGGAGAGGTATGAAAGAAGAAGATATTGAATATTTGCAATCTATAAATGATAAAAGAGTTCAAGAAATTGCTAAAAAAGAGTTAGATAAGCAAGAGAAGAAGAGAGAAAAAAAGGTTTATAAATTAGAGTTAAAAAAGGCTCAAATAGAGCTTTTAAAACTTCAAGATTGGGTTTATGAAAACAATAAAAGAGTTATGATAATTTTTGAAGGCAGAGATGGTGCTGGAAAAGGTAGCACTATAAAACGATTTATAGAGCATTTAAATCCTAGAAAATTTCGTATTGTAGCACTCTCTAAACCCACAAAAGAGGAGATGGGACAATTTTATTTTCAAAAATACTTTAAACATTTACCAAATGAAGGCGAGATTGTGTTTTTTGATAGAAGTTGGTATAATAGAGCCATTGTAGAGCCTGTATTTGGTTTTTGCAATAAAGAGCAATATAATGAATTTATGAGATTAGTCCCCCAAGTAGAAGATGCTTTAATTAGAGATGGAATAATATTAATTAAATTTTGGCTAGATATTACAAAAGAGACTCAAAAAAAACGCTTTGAGGAAAGAAGAGATAATCCATTAAAGTATTGGAAATTAAGCCCAATAGATTTAAAAGCTCAAGAGTTATGGGATGATATAACAAAATATCAAGAGAAGATGTTTAAAAAAACTTCTACAGAGGTTTCTCCTTGGGTAATAGTAGATAGCAATAACCAAAAGAGTGCAAGACTACAATCTATTAAGTATGTTTTATCAAGTATAGATTATTCAAACAAAGGCACAACTTTAGAAAAAATAGAGGTAGATTCAAATTTAGTAAAAATATATGGAGAGTAAAAGATGGAAGAGAAAAAATTAACACAAAATAAGAGACAAACAAAAGATTCTTCTAAAGAAGAGAATTTACTAGAACTCTTAGGAATAAAA